>JAOUEG010000045.1 GCA_029858845.1 Chloroflexota bacterium
CCGCACCAGGACCTGATCCTCGCCGGCGACCGGCGTATCGACGTCCTCGAGCTGGAGGACGCCGGGTGGGCCGTACCCGTGGTTGACGATCGCCTTCACCTGTCCCTCCCGCGGCTGCGGCCCCCAGCCCGCTTCGGCCGCCCGACTGCGCGACCGTTGCGTTGAGCGACCAGCATGCCGTTCTGCCACCGATGCGGCACCTGCCGGAAGTCATGCCGGGTCACGTGCCAGGCGACCGTCCGTCGGTGGGCGGGATCGCTGCCGGCATGCCTGCCGACTCGTTCGGCGCTGCGCCGGGGACTTCGGGCCTCACGGCCCTTCCGAGCCCGATCGCCGGCGGGTAGGCTACCTGTCGTCATGGACCTGACGCCGATCCTCCGACCGCGCTCGATCGCCATCGTCGGAGCGAGCCCACGCTCGTTCGTGGGAAGGGTCGCGCTCGAGAACAGCCGGGCGCTCGGCTACCAGGGTCATCTGTACCCGATCAACCCGAAGTACGCCGAGATCGGTGGGCTACGCGCGGCGGCGTCGCTGTCGGATCTTCCGGAACCTCCGGACGTCGTCCTCGTCCAACTGGGAACGGAGCGGATCCTGGACGCCGTGCGGGAAGGCGTGGCGGTGGGCGCCCGGAGCTTCGTCATCCCGGGGGCCGGCTATACGGACTCCGGCCCGGCGGCTCTCGAGCTGGCGGACGAGCTCCGGAGCCTGGCGTCCGAGCGTGGCATCGCCGTGGTCGGCACCAACTGCATGGGCTACGTGGACCTCGTTACCGGGGCGGCGCCCTATATCGGGACCGTGCCGATGCACGTCCGGCGCGGGCGTGTCGGCGTCGTCGCCCAGAGCGGCGCCATCGTGGAGGCCTTCGTCAACAACGGCGGGCGCGTCCCGCTCTCGACGATCGTCTCGTGCGGCTCCGAGGCGGGAACGGGCCTCGCGGAGTACCTGGCCTTCTTCGCCGCGGACGAGCGGACCGACGCCGTTCTCGCCTTCGTCGAGGGGTTCGGCGACCCGGCCGGCTTCCTGGCCGCGGCCCGATCCCTGGCCGACGCCGGCAAGCCGCTGGCCGTCTGCAAGGTGGGTCGATCGTCCGCGGCACAGGCCGGGATCGTGGCCCATTCGGGGAAGCTCGCCGGCAACGCCCGGGTCGCAGCGGCCGCGCTCCGGCAGGCCGGCGCGATCCTGTGCGCCGACCTCGATGAGCTGACCACCGTCGGTGAGATCTTCGGGGCGGGCCGGACGAAGATGGGCCGCCGCGCGCACATCGTGACCAACTCCGGGGGCGAGGCGAACCTGCTGTCCGATCTCGCCGAGGACGTCGGGATCGAGCTGCCGCCGCTGAGCGAGGCCGGCCGCAGCGGGCTCGCCGCCACCTGGCCGAACTTCCAGGCGCGCAACCCGATGGACCCTTGGGGCACGGACGACTACCGGTCCATCTACCCGAGGGCGCTGGAAACGCTGGCCGATGAGCCGGGCGACCTGCTCGTGGTGAGTCTCGACCAGCAGACGACCTGCGGGTCGTACGAGCTCCAGCTCGGGCGAGACCTCGCCGCATACCTGGCCGCCGAGGCGTCGCGGACGAGGAAGACGCCGGTCTTCCTCTCCCCTTCCAGCCAGGACCCGAGCCCGGAACTGCTCAACTACTGCCTGGCCGAGCGGATCCCGCTCCTGCGCGGCGCCTGGACGGCACTCGACGCCCTGGCCAAGGTCGCGCGCCGAACGGAGTGGGCCGGCGACGGTCGGGTCGCACCCACCGGCCCGCCGATCGACCTCCCGGAGCTGCACGCGGCGGGAGCGCTCGACGAGGACGCCTCGCTGACGATCGTCGAGCGCTACGGCATCCCCACCCCGCGCCGCGCCCGGGCAGCGGATGCGGACGCTGCCGTCGAGGCCGCCGAACGGATCGGCTACCCGGTGGTCCTCAAGGGCGTGGCCGATGGGGTCAGCCACAAGACGGAGCTGGGCCTGGTCCGGGTCGGGCTGGGAGCGGCCGACGAAGTCCGCGAGGCGGCCGCATCGATCACCGGCAACGCGGCCCGTGCGAACGTTTCGGTCACGTTCCTGGTCGCGGAGCATGTCCGAGCCGAGCTCGAGGTGATCGCCGGGTTCCGGCGCGATGACCAGTTCGGCGTGGCGGTGCTGGTCGGGATCGGCGGGATCTGGGCCGAACACTTCGACGAGGTCGCCATCCGGATCGGCCGCATCGGTCCAGCTGAGGCGCGGCGGATGCTTGACGACACGATCGTGGGTCGGATGCTCCGGACCGCGCGCGGCGGGGCGATCCCGGACGACGGCATCGTCGCCGCGATCGTCGGCCTGGGGGCACTCGGCGAGGACCACCCGGAGATCGTCGAGGCGGACCTCAACCCGATCCTCGTAGGCCGGGAGCGAACCGTGGCCGTGGACGCCCTGGTCATCCGGGTCGACGCACCCCCGGCCGATATGGGGGCCGGGTCCCCGGCCATCGAGCGGGCCTTCGAGCGGACCGCCAGAAAGGTGATGAACGGATGAGCCAACCGAACCCGCCGATCAGCAGCACCCTCCGCGTCCGGATGGGCCAGGAGGATGCCCACTATGGTGGCAACCTCGTCGCCGGGGCGCGGACGCTCGCGCTGTTCGGCGACGTGATCACGGAGATCGCGGTCATCACCGACGGCGACGAGGGATTGTTCGTCGGCTACGAGAGCATCGAGTTCCTGGCCCCTGTCTACGCCGGCGACTTCCTCGAGGTGACGGGGACCGTCACCCGGATCGGCAACACCAGCCGGACGGTCAGCTTCGAGGCCCGCAAGGTCATCTCCAGCCGCTATGACCTGGGACCCTCGGCGGCGGATGTCCTGGCCGATCCGATCGTGACCTGCCGAGCGATCGGGACGACCGTCATCCCGAAGGCCCACTCGCGAAGGGCGACCCGGACGAGCGGCGAAGTCGGCTGACCGTCGAAGCGTCCGCGTCGGTGATGCCGGGTGTCCCGGTCACGCCCCGGCCAGGTTCAGCCGGGCGGTCGCGTCAACCACCGGTCGACCCATGGCTCCGGTCATCCCCTCGGCGCCCCAGCGCATGATCGCGTCGTAGTTCCAGGCGAAGATCCGGCCGGCGAACGGGACGGGCAGGTTCATCCACCAGCGGGTCGTCCGCACGTCCATGAGGAAGCGCACGGTCGTCCGGCCCGCCTGCTCTTCCAGGGTCCACGTGCAGTCACCCTCGACGGCGCCCGAGGCGCGACCCCGGACGAGGCCTGGTCGCTGCAGACCGAGGATCTCAAGGTCGAACGTCAGCGTGTACGGGATCAGGCTGCGCCAAGCCTGCCGGATGCGCATCCCGCGGCCGGACGGGTCGCCGGGGGCGAGCTGCTCGACGGACCGGAAACCCCTCCACCAGGTCGGCCATCGGCGATAGTCGAGGAGCACGTCCCAGACCTGCTCGGCGGGCGCGTCGGCCTGCCACTCGGTGATGAAACGGTAGTGACCCATGGGAGTCTCGCCTCCATCGGAGTGGTCCCGGCGTGTCCCGGGGCCTGTGGCGAGCGTGGCGAACTGATCGCGTTGGGTCGATGGACGGATGCAGCCAGGCCGCCTTCGTCATTCGTCCACGAGTCGGTCCCGTCGTCGTGGCCCGGCGGCGGGCGCTCGGCCGTCAGGTCGGATCGCCGCGGAGCAGCTCCATGAGCAACCCGTCGTGGAACGTCCCGTCGAGTCCCCGCTCGTAGGCCCGCATGACGCCGACGCGGCGGAACCCGACGCGCTCGTACGCCCGGATCGCCCGTTCGTTGGCGGCGCTCGGGTCGATCGTCAACCGATGATGACCACGGTCCTCGAACAGGTAGCGGGCCACGGTCCGGATCGCGTCAGGTCCCAGCCCACGACCCTGGTGCCCGGTCGCGAGGAACAGGTCGATCCCGGCGTGGCGGTAGTCGGGATCGGTCTCCTCGCTCACCTGGATGCTGCCGACCACCTCGCCATCGGCCTCGATGGTGAGCGCATACGTGTCGTCGTCTCCCGCGAGCCAGTCATCGACCGCCTCGTGGCCCGCACGCGGCGGGCCCCACCAGCGGGCGACGGACGGCTCGGCCAGGATCGTCGCGAGCCGCTCGCGGTCCGACGGTCGGACCGGCCGCAGGCGGACACGCTCGCCGGGCATCTCGGGACGGGCCATCGCACGAGGCGAGACGGGATCGCGCATCGCGGGACAGCGTAGCGAATAGGGACCTCAGGCCGGCGCGGCCCACAGCAGCGCACCCGGCCGGCACCGCGACACGCACAGGCCGCACAGCTCGCAGCGCTCCTCATCCAGTACCGCCTTGCCTTCGACGACGTGGATGGCGTCGGGCCCGCACGACATCTCGCACAGCCCGCAGCCGTTGCACAGCGACAGATCGAGCATCGGCGGCGCCTCGGGCCGGGACACGACCCGCCGAACGGCCAGGCCGGTGACCTCGGCCGGTGAGGCGTATCCATGCTTCGCCAGCCAGCTCGCCATCTCGGTGGCGATCCGCCCGAAGACACCGGGGCCGCGCAGGATCGCCGCGGTGCAGACCTGGACCGCGACCGCGCCCGCCATGAGGTGCTCGACGGCATCCGTGCCGCGCGACACGCCACCACAGCCGATGACCGGGATGTCCACCGCCGACGCGACGTCGTGAACGCAGCGCACGGCCAGTGGCTTGAGGGCCGGCCCGGACAGCCAGCCGTACCCGTCCGGGCCGCCGATCTGGGGCAGCGCCGACTCGATGTCGATGGCGAGGCAGGGGCCGAATGAGTTGATCGCGACGATCGCGTCCGCACCGGCGGCCTGGGCCTGCTCGGCGGCGCGCGCCATCTCGCGTCCGAGTGGGCTGAGCTTCACGAAGACGGGCACGTCCACGGCCGCCTTGGCCGCCTTGATGGCGGCGATCATCGGCCCCGCATCCTCCCCGATGTAGTGCGTCGATAGCTCCAGCGCGTCGGCGAACGGGCGGACACGCGGCGCAAGCTCCGCGATGTCCTCCGCCGTGTAGCCCATGCTCACGACGACCGGCAGACCCGCCTCACGGGTGATCGCGTACTCGCGCTCTATCCAGCGCTCGGGCGGCAGTTCGGACCACAGCTCGGCATTGAGGAAGCCGTGGGAGATCTCGGCCATGTTCGGGGTCGTGGGTTCGGCGGCGGTGCGCGAGATCGTCTTCGTGACCAGACCGCCGGCACCGCCCTCGGCGCAGGCCAGCAGCGCGGCACCGTCACGGACCGGCGGGCCCGCCGCGGTCCAGACCGGGTTGGGGAACCGGATCCCGCAGACTTCGACGCCAAGGTCCACCGTGGCCGCGGCGGCGGCCGCGGCCACGGGATCGGGCGAGGCGGCCGCTGCGGACTGGGCGCGGTGTTGTGCGGTGGAACGGGTCATCCCACCATCACCTCCCCGGGTACGAACGGATGCTCCCCGATCGCGTCAAGACGCTCCCACAGGCGGGCGGCCTGGACCCGGGCCTCAGCCGTCAGGGCATCCTGGTCGACCCCGGTCAGGCGGCCTTCCCGGACGACGACGCGACCGGCGACCAGCACGTCACGCACCGCCCGGGCCGACAGGCCGAAGACCCAGTGACCGGCCAGGGTGTCCGCCGTGATCGGGGTCGGCAACGGCTGGTCCAGGACGACGAGGTCGGCCGGCGCGCCAGGGACGATCCGGCCGAATTCGGGCTCGTCGAACGCGTCGGCCACCAGCCGAGCCCCGGCCGCGAGGCGCCGCAGCGGCCAGGACGCATCGGCGTCACCGGCGTCGTCCATTGGCAGGTCATCGCCGGGCCCCGTGCCCGACCGTCCGCTCGAGCCGTGCTCCTCGGCGAGTCGGAGGTAGCCGGTCCGGCCCTCCTCGAACATGTCCGCCCCGATCCCGTCCGTCCCGAGCGCGACGCGCGAGCCGAGCATCCCGAGCGGCGCCCGGCCGACCGCGTTGTGCATGTTGGAGCGCGGGTTGTGGACCAGCGTGGCGCCCGACGCCCGGAAGAGGGCGGCCTCGGCATGATCGAGGTGGACACCGTGGGCCAGGACCGGTACCGGGGCCATGCCACCAGCTCGCTCCAGGCGGTCCAGGACACGCCGTCCATGCATCGCTTCGGCGTCGCGCTCATCCTCGGCATCCTCGGCGACGTGGATGTGCAATCCGCGTCCGCTCGAGACCGCGAGGTCCACGCAAGCCTCCAGCGTCTCGTCGGACAGGGTGAACGACGCGTGCGCCCCGACAAGCCCGCGGACGAGTTGAGGACTCGTGGCCGCCACGCGAGCCAGGAAGCGGCGGTTCTCCTGGATCCCTGCGCGGGCATGGCCCGGCCCATCGCGATCACTCGTCTCGTAGGCGAGGACCGAGCGCACGCCGATCTCGGCGAACGCGTCCTCGATCAGGTCGAGCGATCCGTCGATCACGCCGGGCGACGCATGGTGGTCCACGAGCGTGGTCGTACCGGACAGGACCGCCTCCATCGCGGCGACCCGGGCAGACGCGCGGATGGACGCCTCGTCCAGGGCCCGGTCCAGGCGCCACCACACGCGGCGCAGGATCTCAACGAAGTCACGCGGCGGCGCGAGGCGATACGGCATCCCGCGGGCCAGCGCGGAGTAGGCGTGGGTGTGGGCGCAGACGTTGCCGGGGATCACGAGACAGCCGGTGCAATCGATCACGTGCATCCCGGCACCTTCCGACATCGCCGGGGCGACGGCGACCACCCGGTCGCCATCGACCACGACGTCGGCCTCCACGACGTTCGCCGGGTCGAGCGCCACGACGACCGTTCCCCTCGCGAGTACGGTGGTCATCGCGCCCTCCCGGCGATCTGCGGCGGCACGTCCCTGGTACCGGGCACCGGGGCGACTTCGGTGGGATCCCCGTGTCCGCGATCGAGGTGAGCCAGCCTTGGCACCGCCGCCCGAGCGGCGGCGGAATCGCGCATCGGGAGTCTCGTTCGACGGACGCCGTCGAACCGGTAGAGCGCCTCGGCGACGGCCGCTGCCGTCGGCACCAGACAGGCCTCTCCGACACCCTTGGCCCCGAGCGGGCCCTCCGGCTGGGGCTCCTCGATCAGGATCGTCTCGACCGGGGGCATCCCGGCGGCCGGGATGATCCCGAGCGACTTGAGGGTATCCGTGATCGGTACGCCGTCACGAACCTCGAACTCCTCGCTGAGCGCCTGGCCCAGGCCCATGTGGATCCCGCCCACGACCTGGCCCTCCGCGAGCGTCCGGTTCAGGACGCGCCCGACGTCGTGGGCCGCGACGATCCTGTCGATCCGCCCCTTCTCATCGAGGACGACGACCTGGGTCGCCCAGCCGAACGCGAAGTGGGTGACCGGCTCCCTGGCATCGTCGTCCAGCGCGGTCGTCCAGTCGATCGCCACCTCGCCGCTGAACTCGCGGCCGGCCAATGCGGACGGTGGACGGCCCTCAAGGGCGGTCCGAAGCGATCGGGCGGCCTCGAGGACCGCACGGCCGCCGAGCATCGTGGCACGCGACGCCGTCGTCTGGCCGGTGTCCAGCTCGCGCTCGGTGTCGACGACGACCTTGACGTTGCGCAGGGGGATGCCGAGTTCCGACGACGCGAGTTGCGCCAGCACCGTGTGGCAACCCTGGCCCATCTCTGACCATGAGTGGTAGAGGGTGATCGTGCCGTCCGCCTCAGGCCGGATGATCGCCCGCCCGTACTCCGTCATCCCGTTCCCGATCCCGACGTTCTTGACGCCGCATGCGATCCCCGCCAACGGGGCCGCTCGATAGGCATCGCGGACGGCGAGTAGCGTCTTCCGCAGGCCGACGCCGGGACCCAGGCGCTGGCCCGTCGCGAATCGGTCGCCGACGTCCAGCGCATTGCGCCAACGCATCTCCCAGCCGTCGATGCCCACCCGTTCGGCGAGTCGATCCAGCATGCCCTCGATGGCGAACGCGGTCTGGTTGACGCCGAAGCCGCGCATCGCGCCGGACGGCGGATTGTTCGTATGGACCGCCAGGGCCTCGATGTCCAGGTTCGGCACGCTGTATGGACCGCAGGCGTGGCCCGCGGCCCGTTCGAGGACCTTCATCCCGACGCTGGCATAGGCGCCGTTGTCGCCGACGATCCGGGCACGGACGGCGACCAGGCGCCCGTCGGGGTCGCAGCCCACGGTGTAGTCCATCCAGAACGGATGGCGCTTGGGGTGGAGCCGCAGGCTCTCGCGGCGACTGAGCGAGAGCAGGACCGGGCGCCCGGTCCGCCACGCCAGCAGGGCGGCCTGGCCCTGCACGCTCAGGTCCTCCTTGCCACCGAAGGCGCCGCCGGCTGATACCTGGGTCACGCGGACCTCCGCGGTCTCCAGCCCGAGCAGCGAGGCGACCTGGCGTCGATCGTCCCACGCACCCTGGCCGGGCGAGTACAGGTGCAGCCGGGGACCCGCTTCCCCCTCGACCGGAACCGCGAGGCAGGCCTCCGGCTCCAGGAACGCGTGCTCGATCCGCCCGGTGCGGAACGTCTCCGTCACGACATGCGCTGCGGCCGCCAACGCCGATTCGACATCGCCGGACTGCAGGATCGTCCGCGACAGTAGGTTGCCGTCCTCGTGCAGCCGTGGGGCATCGGCGGCCAGCGCGTCGAACGGATCCGTGATCGGCGCCAGGACGTCGTACTCGACCTCGATGAGAGCGGCGGCCTCGCGCGCGGCGCGTCGGGTCGTGGCCGCCACGGCGGCTAGGACGTCGCCGACGCAGCGGGTCGTCTCGCCCGGGGCAACGAAGACCGGCCAGTCGGCGCGGATCAACCCCTGGAAACGTTCGCCGGGAACATCGGCGGCGGTGATGACGGCCGCGACGCCCGGGTACGCCGCCGCGTTGGAGGTATCGATCCGACGCACCGTCGCGCGCGGATGATCGCTGAAGCGGAGGGCCCCGTGCAGCATGCCGGGAGCCTGCAGGTCCGCCACGAATGGCTTGTCCCCGAGGGCGAGATCCCTCGCCTCGTACCGAACGGCGCGCGAGCCGGCGGCGCGACGACGGTCCGGCGCCGGGATCGATCCGGCCCCGCGGCGATAGGCGGCGACGAGTTCGATGGCCTCGGCGATGGGGAGATAGCCGGTGCAGCGGCAGAGGTTGCCGGCCAGCGTCCGGAGGACCGCCTGGTGGGTCGGAGCCGGATCGCGGTGGAGCAGGGCCTCGGCCTTCATGATGACGCCGGGCGAGCAGAATCCGCATTGCGACGCTCCGGTCGCGATGAACGCACTGGCCCATTGGGCCCTCGCCTGCGTCGAGAGGCCGGACGGCGTTGTGACCAGCCTTCCTGCCAGTCGTTCAGCGGGCTGAGCGCAGGTCACGACGGCGCGCTCGTCAACGAGGACGGTGCAGGCCCCGCAGGATCCCTCGGGTGCGCACCCGTCCTTCGGGCCGCGCAGACCCAGCTCGTCCCGGAGCACGTCCAGGACGCTCATGCCCGGCTCGACCGCCACGGAGACCGCGCGGCCGTTCAGCGTGAACGCCAACTGAGCCATATCGCCTGCCTCATGGCGGCCATCCGGCCCTATCCCGAGGGTCTGCCTCTTCGACAGCATAGGAGCGCCCTTCACCGGCGGGAGCCTGCTGTTGGTCCCGTCCTTTGGGCCCGTTCGGACCCCCGAGCGGATCGGCCACGACCGCTCCAAAGAGACACGGGTCGCGGGCCAGGACGGAGGGCAGGTCGTGCGCCGACTGGGTCTCGAGCGGGAGATGGTGGATCCAGCGGCATTCGAACGCGCCGCCGCCCGGTTCCGCGAGGCCGGCGTCCTGCTGCCGACGTTCGCCCAGCTGGCGGACCCGTCCCGCATCCCGCCGGTCGTGCGCGACCACCTGGCCGCGGTGGATCCGGACGCACCGGACCCGCTCAACCTGTTCCGTGCCCACTGGTTCAATGGTCCGGACCGGCGGAGCGTCGTCGATACGCCGGCCCACGTGGTCCTGCCTCCCGAGCTGACGGGTGTCGCGGCACGGATCGTGGTCCTGCTGGGCGATCACTTCCCGATGATCCGCTCCCACAAGGTCCTGGCGGCGTATGGCTGCCTGGTGCCGCGGCTCGTCACCGGCCAGTTCGATCCGGTCACCCAACGGGCGGTCTGGCCATCCACCGGCAACTACTGTCGAGGCGGCGTCGCCATCTCGCGCATCCTCGGCTGCCGAGGGGTCGCGGTCCTGCCGGAGGGCATGAGCCAGGAGCGCTTCGACTGGCTCGCCGAGTGGGTGACGGACCCCGGCGACATCATCCGAACGCCGGGCACCGAGAGCAACGTCAAAGAGATCTACGACCGCTGCGCCGAGCTCGACCGCGAGCCGGGTACGGTGATCTTCAACCAGTTCTCCGAGTTCGGGAACCATATCGCCCACTACGCCATCACCGGCCGGGCCGTGGAGGCCGTCCTCCAGCGGCTCTCCGCCGACCACCCGAGCATCCGGCTCCGTGCGTTCGTGTCGGCGACCGGCTCGGCCGGGACGATCGGCGCCGGGGACTATCTCCG
>JAOUEG010000378.1 GCA_029858845.1 Chloroflexota bacterium
ATCGACAAGACCTATCGGCGCGCCTACAACATCGAGCCGAACATGTGCTGGGAGTGCTACTCCTGCGTGAAGGCCTGCCCGCAGCATGCGATCGACGTGCGCGGCTATGCCGACTTCGCGCCGCTGGGCCACAGCGTCCGCGTCCACCGCGACGAACAGAAAGGCACGATCGCCTGGAAGATCAAGTTCCGCAACGGCACGGAAAAGAACTTCCTGTCGCCCATCACCACCAAGCCCTGGGGGCAGGCGATCCCCAAGCTCGCGGAGGTTCCCGCGCCCAGCAAGGAAATGCGCGACAGCGAGCTGCTGTACGACGAGCCGAAATCCATCCGCTTGGATGACGGTGGCTTGCATACGCTTCAGGCCGCCGGTCTCAAGCTGAAGAGAGGCGTGTACTACTAATGGGCCACAAAACGATCATCGAAGACGGCATCGACATCCTGGTCGTCGGTGCGGGTCTGGGCGGCACTGGTGCCGCCTGGGAGGCGAGATTCTGGGGCCAGGACAAGAAGATCGTCATTGCCGAAAAGGCCAACATCGATCGCTCGGGCGCGGTCGCCCAGGGCCTGTACGCCATCAACTGCTACATGGGCACCCGCTGGGGCGAGAACAAGCCCGAGGACCATGTCCGCTACGCTCGCATCGACCTGATGGGGATGCTGCGGGAAGACCTGGCGTTCGACATGGCCCGCCACGTCGACTCCACGGTGCACCAGTTCGAGGAGTGGGGCCTGCCCATCATGAAGGACCCGAAGACCGGGCGCTACCTGCGCGAAGGGCGCTGGCAGATCATGATTCACGGCGAGTCCTACAAGCCCATCGTGGCCGAGGCCGCCAGGAAATCGGCGGACAAGATATTCAACCGCATCTGCGTCACCCACCTGCTGATGGACGAGAGCCGGGAGAACCGGATTGCCGGTGCCGTCGGCTTCAACGTGCGCACGGGCGATTACCACGTCTTCAAGGCCAAGACCGTGATCTGCGGCGCGGGCGGCGCCTCCAACATCTTCAAGCCGCGTTCAGTAGGCGAAGGTGCCGGCCGCACCTGGTATGCACCCTGGTCGTCCGCGTCTGCCTATGGGCTCATGATCGACGCCGGCGCCAAGATGACGCAGATGGAGAACCGCATCGTGCTGGCGCGCTTCAAGGACGGCTACGGCCCGGTGGGCGCCTACTTCCTGCACCTGAAGACCTACACGCAGAACGGCCTGGGCGAAGAGTTCGAGTCCAAATGGTGGCCCGAGCTGCAGAAGATGGTCGGCAAGGAATACCTCGATCCGGATTCCTTTCACCTGACCCATCGGCCGATCCCGACCTGCCTGCGCAACCATGCATTGATCAACGAAGTCAACGCCGGCCGCGGCCCCATCCACATGGTGACCATGCGCGCCTTCCAGGATCCTCACCTGGAAGAAGTCGGCTGGGAGAACTTCCTCGGCATGACCATCGGCCAGGCGGTGCTGTGGGCCGCCACCGACTTGGATCCCAAGAACGAGAATCCCGAGCTGACCACCTCCGAGCCCTACGTCATGGGCTCGCACGCGACCGGCTCGGGTGCCTGGTGCTCGGGCCCCGAGGACATTTCGCCTCCCGAGTATTTCTGGGGCTACAACCGCATGACGACGATCGCAGGCCTGTTCGGCGCCGGCGACGCGGTGGGCGGCACGCCGCACGCGTTCTCGTCGGGGTCGTTCACCGAGGGGCGGCTGGCCGCAAAGGCCGCCTGCAAGTACATCGACGACGGCAAGGCCGAAGGCATCGTGGTATCCGATGAGCAGATCAATCGCCGCAAGAAAGAGATCTACAAGCCCCTGGAGCATTACAAGGTCTACCACAATGCGGTCGTGGCGGGCACCGTCAATCCGCACTACATCAATCCCCAGCAGGGCCTGGACCGCCTGCAGAAGCTGATGGACGAGTATTGCGGCGGCGTGACCGTCAACTACATGACCAACGAGAAGCTCCTGAACATCGGGCTGAAGAAGCTCAAGATCATGGAGGAAGACCTCGAGAACGTGGCGGCGAAGGATTTTCACGAGTTGCTGCGCGCGTGGGAATTGAAGCACCGTCATCGCGCGGCAGAGTGCGTCACGCAGCACACGCTGTTCCGCAAGGAGACCCGTTGGCCGGGCTACTACTACCGGGGCGACGCCATGAAGGTGGACGACGAGAACTGGCACGTGCTGACGGTTTCGCGTCGCGACCCGAAGACCGGCGAATACACCATGGAGAAGGCGCCGTGCTATCACCTGGTCGGGGACAAGGAGTAGCCGGAGAGGCCCGCATGTCGAGCGTTGCGAGCCCCATGAAGCCGGTCACTGCCCCTCGCCCAGAGCCGCGCGTGAACATCATCGAAAAGACCGACGAGGAGATTCTCGCCATCGCCAATCCGCTGTGGCGCGACCTCATCAAGAATTCGAACGAGGGCAAGTACGGGGACTTCGCGAAGAACTTCTCCAGCTCCCTGGCGCTGGCCATCGATCAGGTGGTGGCGGGCCACCAGTTCGCCAACAGCGAGCTCGCGAGGAACCTGTCCGAGGACTTCGACGCGCTCGGCATC
>JAOUEG010000379.1 GCA_029858845.1 Chloroflexota bacterium
CTCCCGGCGAACATCGGCATCGGGCGGGGCCAGGGCCCCGGCATCGACCTTCGCCCCGGGCTCCTCGGGGTAGTCGCCGCTGATCCAGGACAGCAGCCGATTGCGCCCTCGCCTGGATGGCTCGCGGGACCGGACGATGGCCGCGGCATCGATGGCGGTGAGGCCCGGGAGCGACGGGTCGAGCGCGGCATCGCCGGTCAACGTCGCCCCGCAGGACGGGCAATCCGTCGGCGTGCCCTCGTACGGAGCCGAGCACCATGGGCAGATGGAGACGGAGGGAGCGTCCCCCGGGGGCGTGTCGTCGACCATGGACCGAATGCTACCGCGCAGGCACCCGCCCGGAATACCCCACAGGTCCGGGGTTCCGCGCCCGGCCGGACTACCCGGTGATCACTCCCACTCGATCGTCGCCGGGGGCTTGGAGCTGATGTCGTAGACCACGCGGTTGACGCCCGGGACTTCATTGACGATCCGCGACGAGATCCGGCCGAGGATGTCGTACGGGAGCTTCGCCCAGTCCGCCGTCATGCCGTCCTCGCTCGTGACGGCCCGGATCGCGACGACGTTCGCATACGTGCGGCCGTCGCCCATCACGCCGACGCTTCGAACCGGGGTCAGGATCGCGAAGGTCTGCCACAGGGTCCGGTACAACCCGGCGCCCTTGATCTCGTCGATGACGATCCAGTCCGCCTCACGGAGAGTGTCCAGGCGGTCGGCCGTTACCTCGCCGATGATCCGGATAGCGAGCCCGGGACCTGGGAACGGCTGACGCAGGACCATCGCCTCGGGCAGACCCATCTCCAAGCCGACCTTGCGGACCTCATCCTTGAACAGGTACCGCAGCGGCTCGATGAGCTGGAAACGCAGGTCGGCCGGCAGCCCACCGACATTGTGGTGCGTCTTGATCTTCTGGGCGGCCTTGGACTCGGATGTGGCGCTCTCGATGACGTCGGGGTAGAGCGTGCCCTGGGTCAGGAAGTCGATCGCACCGATCCTGGCTGCCTCCTCCTCGAAGACGCGGATGAATTCGTCACCGATGATCCTGCGCTTCTCCTCAGGATCCTCCACGCCGGCGAGCCGGGCGAGGAATCGATCGCGGGCATCCACCATTACGAGGTTCATCCCCAGATCACGCTCGAAGGTCACCCGGAGCAGCTCGGACTCCTTCTTGCGCATGAGCCCGTGATCGACGTAGATGCAGGTCAAGCGGTCACCGACCGCGCGATGGACGAGCGCCGCCGCGACCGCTGAATCGACCCCGCCGGAGAGCGCGCAGATGACCTTGCCATCCGACCCGGTGCGGGCCGCGTGGTCGTCCACACGCTCGCGGATCCCGGCGACGGTGGTGTCGATGAAGTTGGCGGCCGTCCATGACGGCGACGCGCCGGCGATGCCGACGACGAAGTTCCGGAGGATGTCCCGCCCACGCGGCGTGTGGACCACCTCGGGATGGAACTGAATGCCGTACATGTTGCGCTCAGGCGCGGCAAGTCCCGCGTAGGGCGTGGATTCGGTCAGGGCCGTCGAGACGAAACCCTCGGGCAGCCGCGTGATCGAATCGCCATGGCTCATCCAGACGGGCTGGTCGCGGTCCAGGCCGGCGAAGAGCTGAGCGTCCGGGGACGTGATCGTCACGCTCGCAGGACCGTATTCCCGCTGCGCGGTCGCCAGCACGTCGCCGCCGAGCTCGCGTGCCATCAACTGGGCTCCATAGCAGATGCCCAGCACGGGGATCCGGCCGCTCCAGATCGCCGGGTCCGGCTTGGGGGCATCCTCGTCATAGACGGAGTTCGGGCCTCCGGACAGGATGATCGCCTGCGTTCCCCGGCGCTCCAGCTCCGCGAAGGGCGTGTCGTGGGGGAGCAGCTCGGAATAGACGTCGAGCTCGCGAACCCGGCGGGCGATCAGCTGTGCGAACTGGCTCCCGAAGTCCAGGACCGCGACCGGCCCGGGAGCTTCCGGGATGCCGGCCGGTCGGTCGTCTGGCGACCGTTCCGCGACGGGCGCATTGAGCGCGGTCTCGAGGTAGGCCTCCACCTCGGCATCGTCGGGAGCAAGGACCCGGTGCCCGGCGTTGGCCGCCTCGCCGTGGACCGTCTTGCCCCGCTCGGGGTGGGTGCTCGGTGACCCCTCGGTATCTGCCAATCTCGCCTCCGCCCGTGGTTCGCCGCCGGAGGCAAGTGTACCGGCCGACGGTCTCCGCTCGCGGTGCCGCTGAGCGCTCCGTCCGACCATCGCGCTCAATCGCGGTTGCGCATCGCCTCCGCCGCCATCTCGATGTAGCGATCGAACTCCGCCGCGACGTCGGCAGGCGGTGCGAGCTCCTCGACCGCCGCCCGCATGTGCACCAGCCAGCGGTCGCGAGCGCCAGGATCGATCGCGAACGGGAAATGCCGCTGTCGCAGCCGCGGGTGTCCCCTCTCCTGCTCGTAGGTGCGCGGGCCGCCCCAGTACTGCACGAGGAACAGGGTGAGACGGCGCGCGGCCGGAGCGAGATCCTGCTCCGGATAGAGCGGGCGGAGCACCGGGTCCGTTGCGACCCCCTCG
>JAOUEG010000046.1 GCA_029858845.1 Chloroflexota bacterium
GGCCAGCTCGACGAGCTCGTCGATGGAGGCCACGCCGTGATCCTTGAACTGACGCTTCATCATCGAGGTCGCCATCGGTGTCATGCCGGGCAAAGCCGTGATGATCTGCGGCATCGGGACCGGCATCGGCATCGCCGGGTTGCCCGTCGTCCCGACCTCGAGGCGGCGGTCCTTCTGCAGGATCTTCAGTCCGTAGAACGTGAAGAAGACCCCGACGTCCCACCCGAGCGTCGCGCCCGTCGTCGCCAGGATCAGCGGCGGGTACGCCCAGTCGAGCGTTCCCTTGGTGGCGATGATGGCCATCTTCTTGGGCTTCGCGGCGCGTTCAGCCTCCTTGATGGCGAACAGCTCGTCCACCCGTGCCGCGACCATCGAGTCCACCCGGTCGCGGATGAGCGCGTCCATGTCGGTCATTGCCTGACCTGCGGTATCGACCAAGTTGCTGTCCTCCGTCCTGTCGCCGGCTTCAGGCCGGCACCGTTGTGGAGGTGGCCTGCAGGATCGCGGTCACCCAATCGTGTTCCGTCACGCCCGGTGTCTCCGGCCGGACTTGTTCGTAGAACGCCGCGACGCGCTCGTGCAACGCATTCTCCTCGACGGCGCAACCCACCAGTGTTCCCGCGAGCCCTTCCGGCACGTCGGCAGGGCGGGCCGTGAAATCGCCGCTGAACGCGACGTCGTCCAGGGTGTCGTCCCGGATCACCGCGACGCACCGGATCATCCCGCCGCGCGCCTTGGTGGCACCCTCGGCGACCCTGACCCCTTCGTGGATCCGCACGCCGGCTCGACGCAGTCCGCCGCCGTCCTCCAGCCACTCGAGCGAGCCGAACCGTTCATCGAGGCGCTCCGCAAGCGCGATCTCGTCGTCGCGCAGGGTCCCCGGCTCGATCCGCCGCCCGAGCGCGGCCGAGCATGCCGCGATGTAGGCGTCGAGGACGACCTGGCGGTCGGGTGCCTCACCCAGCTCGCGTCGCATCGTGGTCATGTACTCGCTGAGCGTCTGGTGGACCTTGTCGCGGAACTTCTCGGACGGCACCTTGAGGACGCGCGCCATGGTCCCGATGTCGAAATCGAACATCAGGCTGCCGACCACGACCTCCGCCCGGTCCATCCGGGCGGCGCCGGTGCCACCGATCTTGCGGCCGTTGACGTGGATGTCGTTGACCGGCCGGTAGGCCGCCTCGATGCCGAGCGCCCGGTAGGCCTGGACCAGCGTGTCGCAGTACAACGTGAAGCGGGCCTCGACCGTGGCCGGCAGGCGCTCCGCGGCGAAGATCCACTGGGTGAAGAGCTGGTCGCCGTCCAGGTAGACCGCGCCACCGCCGATCTCGCGGCGGATGATCGACAGGCCGAGATCGGCGCAGACCGCCCGGTCCACCTCGCGATCGACGTCCTGGTGGCGGCCGATCGACACGTACGGAGCGTCCGGCGAGACGATCATGATCGTGTCCGGCGCCCCGTTGGTCATGGCGTAGCCGACGGCGTGATAGATCGTCTGGGAACGGAGGGGTGCCACCGTGCCCAGGTCCAGCAGGCGGATGGGGACGTCCGCACCATGCATTCGCACCGCTCCTTCACGCATCAGTCCGCGCACCGTAGACAGGAGACGCCGAGCTGCTCGATCCGTTCCTCGTACTGCTCCACTGCGAGCACGCCCGTGACCAGACCGACGGCCTCGGGCTCCCAGGTGTCAGGCTCCAGCCGGACCATCCAGCCACCACCGTACGGATCGCGGTTGGCGATGAGGGTGTCGGCCCCGAAGCCGTCCGCATTGACGGCGACGACCGTGCCGGCGATCGGCGTCGGGAAGGGGCCCGCCCATTTGGCGGATTCGATGGTCGCGGCACTCTGGCCAGCCTCGATGTGGCGACCGACCTTCTTGAACTGGATGTGGAGCACCTTGCCGGCCCGGGTCTGAGCGGGATCGGTCATCCCAAGGACGACCGTTCCGTCGTCCTCCGGGCGCAGCCAGACGTCGCGTGGCACGTCGTACCAGAGGTCCGTCGGGATCTCGCAACCCCGGATGACCGGCGCGTCCCCGAGCCCGCTCAGCTGCAACTGATCCCCTCCGCCTCAAGGAACGCGGCGTACGACGCCACCCCGGGCGCGCCTGCCGCCAGCTCGTCCTTCTGGGCGTCCCACGAGGAGGGTCGGATCCTGACGATCCAGCCGGCGCCGTAGGGGTCGCTGTTGACGAGGGTCGGATCCGCCGCGAGGTCCGTATTGACGGCGGTGATCTCCCCATCCACCGGTGCGGGGACAGGTCCGACCCACTTGCCGCTCTCGACGGTCGCGACGCTCTGTCCGCGCTCGAGGACCTTGCCGACCTTCTTCGTGGTGATGGCCACCACGCGCGCCGCCAGGTGCTGCGCGACATCGGTGATGCCGACGGTGATCTCGCCGGAGCCGTCATCGCGAACCCAGGCGTGCTTCTCCACCCAGTAGTAGAGATCTTCGGGGATGTTGCAGCCACGCACGTCGGTCACGGTGGTCCTCCTTCACTGGTCGGTTCGTCGGGGATGGGCGGGAGTCCAACCTTCGTCGCGTGAGACGCCTGGAGATGGTAGAGGAGCAGGTCGAACGCGACGAGTGCGATCTCGCGGCGGAACTCCGACAGGAAGTCCTCCTCGCGGCCCCGCGGGTTGGCGGTCCGCTCCAGTCCTTCGTCGCAGAACGGGCAGTCGAGCGCGAACCGGAGCGTGCCCTTGGTCTCGTCGCGGAACGTGCGCACCTGGTCCGCATGACCGTCCCACAGGTGGGCATGGATCTCCATCCGCGTGCCTTCCTGCGGACAGTACGCGCAATTCACGCGCGCCCCCCGACCCCCATCGGTCCAGCCGCCGCTCCCGTCGCGAGGTGCACGGCGAGGGCCGCCCGACCGAGCTCGGTCAGGCCGACCCGATCCGCCTCGAGATCGCGGGCGACCAGGCCGCCTGCGGCGAGCACGCCGATCCGGGCGGCGACCGCCACGCGATCGCCCGGACGGCAGTCGAGGGCGCCCGCGTCGACGAGATCCGCCATCGCCCGGCCGGGATCGCCGAGCGTTCGGAGCGCGCTCTCGACAGCCGGGTCCGACAGGGAGCGGAGGATCCAGGCGCGCAGTTCCGTGCGGCTGGTCGAGGGCGGCACGACGATGTCCGGCTGACCCTCGTGGAAGGCGAAGGCGGTGAGGCGCTCCTCCGCGACCGCCTGGCGATCAAGCCAGGACCGGAGAGCGGCGTCGAGCGCGTCGTCGAGCGCGTCGCCGGAGTCCGTCATCCGGGCGCGACTCCGGCCGTGGCCGCATCCTCGGCAGAACCCTGCCCGTCATCGGGCGGGACCTCGAACTGCAGGTCCACCGCCGCCGCGACGAGCTCGATGAGGTCGCTCACGACCAGCTGTTCATCGTGGCCGGTCGCCTTGACCGCGGCCGTGTACATCGTCAGGTCCTTGGGGCACGCCGTCACGAAGTCGGTGACACCCGGCAGCGCGGCGGCCTCGCGGATGCGCTGCTCGGACGGGCGCTCCGCGAGCGCGCTGTCGTCCTGCCAGATCCGTCCGCCACCGGCCCCGCAGCAGAACGTGTTCGCCCCGTTGCGCGGCATCTCCCTGAGGTCGGCCCCGATCGCGGCCAGAACGTCCCGGGGCGCGGCGGTCACCTGGCTGTAGCGGGCCAGGTAGCACGGATCGTGATAGGTGACGCGGCGGTCGATGGCGCGCCGCCGAACCAGGTCGCCCGACTCCAGCAGGGCGGCCAGCACCTGGCTGTAGTGCCAGACCTCATAGTCGCCACCGAAGTCCGGGTATTCGAACTTGAGGGTGTTGAGCGTGTGCGGATCGGTGGTCACGATCCGTCGGAAGCGGGCCCTGGACAACTGTCCCACGTTGTGCTCGGCGAGCAGCTCGTAGAGGCCCTCCTCGCCGGCGCGGCGGACGTCGTTCCCGGCGCTGCGCTCGCCCTCGTAGAGGATCCCGAAGTCCATGCCGGCGGACTGGAAGACGCGGGCGACCAGCCTGGTGGCCTCCTGGACACGCACGTCGAACGACGCGAAATCGCCGACGAACCAGAGCCAGTCCACATCCTGCTTGCGCGCATCCACGATCGGCGTCGGCAGGTCGTCCGTCCACTTGGCGCGGGCCCGGCCCGACTGCCCGAACGAGTTGCCCTGCTTGGCCAGGCTCGTGAACGCGGTCTGGAGGCCGGGCGAGACGATCCCCTGATCGACCAGCGAGCGGCGCATGCCGACGATCGTGGGGACGTGCTCGATCCCCACCGGACAGGCCTCGACGCAGGCCAGGCAGGTGGTGCACGACCAGAGCGTGTCGGCGCTGATGAGGCCGCCCGCCAGGAGCCGCTCCCCGTCGCTGCGGCCGGGGCCGTCGGCCTGGGCCGTTCCGTTCCCGTCGCCACCGTAGGCGTGGTCGGATCGGTGCTCGGAAAGCGGCGCGAGGATGGCCCAGGCCGCATCCGACTCCTGCCGTATGTCCAGGATCAGGTCGCGCGGCGAGAGCGGTGCACCGGACGCCACGGCCGGGCAGGCGACGTGGCAGCGGCCGCACTTCGTACAGGAGTCGACGTCGATGAGCGCCTTCCAGGACAGGTCGGACAGGTCGCGGATCCCGATGTGCCCGTCCGCGGGCTCCGGGCCGGCCGACTGCAGCACGGGCAGCCGGCGCCCCGCCAGGGGCGACCGGAGCGCCAGGTTCACGGGGTCGGCCAGCGTGTGGATCGCCTTGGAGAACGGGAAGTACGCGACGAACACCAGGGCGATCACGGCGTGGCCCCACCACATCGCGTAGCGGATCGGTTCGGCCGACTCGGGGGACAGGCCGATGGCCCCGAAGGTCCCGGCGATGACCCAGCCGACCGGCGAGAAGACCTCGAACCATGGGTAGTCGTTGGCCAGGATCCGGGTGCCCTCCAGCACGAACCCGGTCACACCCAGGACGGCCAGCCAGCCCAGGAAGAGCCAGTCGCCGGTCCGGAAGCCGCCTCGGTCCGTCGTGGCCGGCGCGATGTCGACCCGGGTGTAGTCGAGCTGGCGTGGTCGACGTGCTCGGCGGATCGCCATGGCGGCGATGCCGACGAGCATGGCCAGACCGAGCAGATCGAGGATCAGCGAGTAGACGATGTAGAACGCGCCCCAGTAGAAGCTGAACTGTGGCGCCAGTGGTCGGACGATGTCCGACTCGATGGTCAGGATCGCCGTCCCGATGAACAGGACGATGAACCCCCACATGATCGCCGCATGGAAGACGCCGGCATACCGGTCGCGCTTGGCGACCGTCCGATTGAGCGCCGTGTCGATCGTGCTCTTCGCGGCCCGCTGGGCGAAGCTCACCGGCGAGCCGATGACATCCTGGCGGCGACCGCGGGCGTACTTGCTCAGGCGGACGCCGACCCCGACCAGGAAGATCGCCGTGGCCAGGGCGACCAGCACGTAGAACAGGACCTCTCCCTCGTGGGAGATCCCCTCGAAGAGTTCGCGGGTGACGTCGCGACCGAGCACGCCCGGACGTCCGCTACCCGCCGAGCCGAGCGGTCAGGGCCGGCACGACGTCGAGCAGGTCGGCGACCGCACCGTAGTGCGCCACCGAGAAGATCGGAGCCCGCGGATCGGTGTTGACCGCGATGATCAACTCGGCACCGCGCATCCCCTCGAGGTGCTCGGGGGCTCCACTGATCCCGAGGGCCAGGTACACCTTCGGCTTGACTTTCAGGCCGGACTTGCCGACCTGGCGCGTCCGCGGGAGCCAGCCGGAGTCGGCGATCGGGCGCGACGACGAGACGGCACCACCGACTGCCGCGGCGAGCGCCTCGACGAGCTCGATGTTGTCCTGCTCGCCGATGCCGCGACCGACCGAGACCAGGACGGCCTCGCGGGTGATGTCGACGTCGCCGGCCTCGGGACGGTGCAGACCCCTGAACCGGATGCGCGCATCGGTCGATGCGGCCGGCACGGTCTCCGTCGTGGGGCTGACGCCGGCGGCAGTCGGGGCGAAGGAGCCGGCCACGACCGTGGCGATGCCACGGCCACCCTCGAAGCGGACCGCGGCCTGGATCTTGCCCGCGTACAGCTGGCAGGTGACCAGCGGCGAGCCGCCGTCCAGGGTGATGTCGGTGACGTAGGCGGCAAGCGGCAGGTCGAGGGCCGCCGACAGTCCCGCGGCTACGTCCATGCCCGGGCCGCTGTTCGCCACGAGGACCAGGTCCGGAGCGCGCTCGCGGACCAGTGGCACGAGGGCGGCCAGGTAGGAGGACGGCGAGAACGCGTCCAGTCCGGGATCGTCCACGATGATCGCGCGCGACGCTCCGTCGAGCGATCCGGCGAGCCCGGCAAGACCGGACCCCAGCAGGACCGCCACCACGTCGCCACCCCCGGCGGCAGCCAGCTTGGCCGCACCACCGAGCAACTCGTGGGTGGTGTCGAGGATTACGCCGTCGCGATGCTCCACGACGACGAGGATGTCACCGCTCATCGGGCCGCTCCTCCGGTGATGCCGCGCTCCGCGAGGAGCTCGGCGATGCGCTCCGCGATGGCCTGGGCGTTGCCGGCGATCATCTCGGCCGCCGCTCCGGTCTCCGGCACGGACATGGACTCGACCACGAGCCCGCTCCGCGGTCCACCACCGGCGACATCAACCGTCTCGATGGTCGCCGTCTTGAGCAACTGCCTGACCCGGCTGACCGGCGCGTAGCGCGGCGCTTCGCGCGATGACTGGACGCCGAGCACGGCCGGCAGATCCACCTCGAACTCACCGACGACGCCGCCGGCGTACTCCTGGTGGGCCGTGACGCTCCGGCCGTCCCCAGAGACCGCGATGTGGGTCACGACCGAGAGGTGCGGCATGCCCCGGCGAGCCGCCAGCAGCGGGCCGACCTGGCCGTCGAGGTCGTCGATCGCCTGCACCCCGGTGAGGATGAGGTCATGCGGGATCGGCTCGAGCGCCTCCGCGAACGCCGCCGCCGCCGCGTGCGAGTCCGGGCTCTCGTCGAATGAGCCGACCTTGACGACACGATCGGCGCCGCGGGCCAGGCAGGTCGCCAGCACTTCGTCCACGTCGCCGGTGGCAACCCCGAGGGCGAGGCACGTCACGGTGCCGCCGTTCGCCTCCCGGAGCTGGAGTGCCTCCTCGAGGGCGTACTCGTCCCACTCGCTGGCGACGTAGCTCATCCACTCGCGGTCCAGACCGGTCCCGGCGCTGTCGATCTCGAGTTCCTCGGCGAGATCGGGCACCTGCTTCAGCAGTACGACGTAGTCCATCGCGGCTCCTTGCTACAACCTGGTTGCGGAGTAGGCGGGTCGGCGGGTCGGCTCGGGATCGGCCACCTTGGAGTCAGCTCCCCGATGGCTGCATGGCCTGGTCGATCAGCTCGACGATGTCACGAACGTCGAGTCGGCCGTCGTTGCCGGTCGATTTGACGGCATCCTCGAAGCGCGAGGGCTCGTACGGGCAGGCGACGGACAGGACGCCGCTGCCGTCCATGCCGACGGTCGCGACGGCCTCGCGGACGCGGCGCTCGGAGAGACGCTCGGAGACGTGGTCGGCGACGAAGCCGTCCAGCCACATCCCCCCGCCTCCGCCGCCGCAGCAGTAGCCGTTCGACTTCGTATGGGGCATCTCCACCAGGCGGATCCCGGGGATGGCCTGGAGCAGGCGCCGCGGGGCGTCGTACTCGCCGTTGTTGCGGCCGAGGTAGCACGGGTCGTGATAGGTGACGTCCAGCTCCACCGACGAGCGGAACTCGATGTCATCCACGAGCGGGGCGAGGAACTGCGTGTAGTGGAGGACCTCTCCCGCCCAGCCCAGCCTGGGGTAGTGGTTCTTGAAGGCGTTGTAGGCATGGGGGTCCATCACCACGAGGCGCTGGAACTCGTACTTGGAGAAGGCCTTGATGTTCTGCTCGGCAAGGAGCTCGAACAGGCCGCTCTCTCCCGCCAGTCGAGCCGAGTCACCGTCGCTCCGCTCCTCCGGACCGAGGATCGCGAAGTCGACGCCGAGCGCCGTGAGGACGCGGGCCATGGCCCGGGCGGCGTCCTTCCCGCGGGGGTGGTAGCTCGTGTAGTCGGAGACGTACCAGAGCACGTCCACCGGTCGGCCGAGCTGGCTGATGACGGGAACGTCCACCCCTGCCTCGGCCACCCAGTCGATGCGCTTGCGCGGCGACTCGCCCATCGGGTTGCCCGACTTCTGGAGGTTCCGGAAGACGTCCGACAGCTCGTCCGGGATCTTTCCCTCCAGGACCGCCTGCTCACGGATGGCCGGCATGATCCGGAGCGGGTCGACCTCCTTCGGGCAGACCCGGTAGCAGTTGCCGCACGTCGTGCACAACCACAGGTCCGGGTCGTCGAGCAGGTTGTTGCCGCGCAGGACCTTGGCGTTCAGCTTCCGTGGCCCGTAGTCCCCGACATGCTGGACCGGACAGACCGGGACGCACTTGCCGCACTGGTAGCAGTCGCGCAGGGATTCACCGCCCGCCAGCGACGTGACCCAGTCCATCGCCTCCGTGGGGTAGTCGCTGATCGCCCGCTGGCTGAACATCCTGTTCCAGTGGCCGGAGATATCGATCCCGTCGACGACGGCATGCTCGAGCTCGTTGACCTGGTCGACCTTGATGACCGGTAGCTCCTTGGACATCCCGCTCAACCCCCGCGTGCCGGCTCAGGCGTCCAGACCCCGAGCAGGCGCCGGACGAGTTCGGGCAGCTGCGGGATCACCCGGTTGAATTCCTGGGTCATCCGGAGCCGCGTGACCGTGTACATGTAGATCCCGTAGATCGCCGCAAGGTAGACGTCCACGGCGAACGGGCTGGCCCCCATGCGCTGGAAGCCGAGGTCGCGAGCGGTGGCGATGACCGCGGAGGTCGCTGCCCCGACCCGGAGGTAGACGGCACCCGGATCCTCTCCGGTGAGATCGAAGTCGTCGACCATGACGAGCGGCAGGGCGCCGGTACCCGTGGCCGGATCCCACATCCAGCGACTCCACAGCCAGTACCGGGCCGGATCGCTGAAGTGGAGGCACTCGCCCGCCAGGTCGCGCCGGACCGGCGCCTCGATCCCGGCGAGCGCGAGGTCGAACGCCGCGAAGCGCGATTCGATCCGCCCGGGACCGTGCACGAGCGCGCTGATGGCTCGCGCCATGGCCGGGGCCCCGACCGCGACCAGCAGGTCGTCGGAACGGCGGCGCGTCGCGAACACGCGGGCCAGGATCGGTCGAACGGCCTCGGCGTCGGCCGCGGCCAGAGATCCCTCGGCGAGCAGCGGCGCGAGGTCCTCGCGCTTCCGAGCGAGCAGGTCGGCGACCCGCCCGATGTCGTCCTCGCTGATCTTGACCAGCGCCTCGCGCATGAACTCGACCGCGCTCGGCACGTCGACGGCGTCGACGATGCCGGCCTGCCCCGCGAACGTCCCACCGCCGACCACGGCCGGTCCCCAGGTCATCGAACCGCCGCCGCCCCCGCGCCCGACCGACCGCGGGCGGCGCCGACCGCCCGCAACGCGGCGGCCGAGGCCATGCCGACCGAATCCTCGAGGTCCTTGGGCCCGGCAGCCGCTCCGGCGACATAGATACCGGGCACCGTCGTCGAGACCGTGTCGATCGGCTCGCCGGGCGTCGAGACGAAGCCGTACTTGTTCTGCTCGAGCCCGAGGATCCCGGCCACGTCCCTGGTCCCTCGACTCGGCTCCATGCCGACCGACAGGACGATGACGTCCATCAGGACCTCCAGCGGCCGGCCCATCGTCGTGTCCTCCCCCTTCATGAGGAGGCGTCCGTCCTTGCTGACGATCTCGGTCACGATCCCGCGGATGTAGTTGACGTTGTGCTGCTCCTGGGCCGGCCAGTAGATCTCGTTCTCCCAGTAGCCGTACATGCGCATGTCGATGTAGAAGATGTAGACCTTCGTGTCCGGCAGCAGGCGACGGATCTCGATGGCCTCCTTGGAGGCGACCCCGCAGCAGACCTTGGAGCAGTACTCGTTGCCGAGGCGACGGTCGCGCGAACCGACGCACTGGATGAACGCGACGTTGCGCGGGATCTCCCCGTTCGACGGCCGCACGAACCGGTGGTCCGAGAGCATCCGCTCGGCGTCCGGCAGGGTGATGACATCCGGGTACTCGTAGTAGCCGTAGACCTGCGTCTCGCGACCCGGATCGAAGTGCTGGAAGCCGGTGGCCACCACGATCGCGCCGACCTGCTCGGTCGACTCGCCCGTCGGACCGCTCAGCGTGACGGTGAAGTCACCGACCGAGCCCGAGCACGCGGTCAGCGTGGTCGCCAGGCGTACGTCGACGTTCGGGTCGTCGACGCCGGCCCGGAGCACGTCCAGGGCCTCCTGGGCGGACCCCATCCGCGGGGTGAGGGCGGCATAGCTCGATTCGTCCGGCGTGCCGCCGAGGACATCGCGCCGCTCGACCAGCACGGC
>JAOUEG010000380.1 GCA_029858845.1 Chloroflexota bacterium
ATCCGGCGACGGGCATCAGAAGGGCCGGCGGCGACCGCCGCCGGCCCTGTGCGATCGACCCGCCGTCGGCGGCGAGATCGACGCCGAGGCCGATCAGGCTTCGGTGCCCTTCGTGGCCTTCACGGTGACATGCTTCGGCCTGACCGGCTCCGTCTTCGGGAGGGTCAAGGTCAGCAGGCCGTCCGTGAACGACGCGGATGCGGCATCGACATCGACGGTCGTCGGGACGCTGAAGCTCCGCGTGAACGACCCGTGGCTCAGCTCCTTCTGGACGTAGCCGGCCTCACTCGACTCCTTCTCCTCCTCGAAGGATCCGGTGATCGTGACGATGTCCTCGGTGACGGTGATGTCGACGTCCTCCGGCTTGACACCTGGGAGCGCCATCTTGGCGATCACCGCCTCCGGGGTGGTGAACAGGTCGATGGCGGGCACGCTCGGGCGGTCGGCCATCCAGATCGGACGGACAAGCCGCTCGTCGAACAGCCGCTCCATGGCGTCACGCATCGACAGGATGTCGCTGAACGGCGATGGCCGACGTGCGAGGGACACGGAAACACCTCCTGACTCCGGGGCGACCGACGCGGCCCCAAGGTCCGGCCGCTCACCGGCCACCCATCCAGGCCCATGCTGTCCGGCGAGGATCAGCGTGACCAGAGCCGCGGGGCTCGAAACGCGGTGCCGCTCGGACCGAAATGCGACACCGACCGTCACCGCCGACGGACGAGGGCCGAACGTCACTCCCGATCGGGCCGTGGGACCGATGCTCCGGACCGCGGTCGCTCGGCACCATGCGGGCATGCTGGACGAGTCGCAGATGCAACCTGACAAGCCGCTCACTGTGGGGGCCGTCATGACCCCCTTCCCGGTCGTCGTCGGCCTCGACACGCCCCTCGAGGAGGTGGCCGAGCAGCTGTCACAGAATGACATCACGGGTGCACCGGTCGTGGACGCCGACGGGTACGTCGTCGGCGTCATCAGCCAGACCGACCTGGTGCGGACGGCTGCGGCCGGCACCGCCGACGGCCGTGGCTGGCTCGGCTTCACGGCGCGCCACGTGATGACCCGCCAGACCGTCAAGGCCAAGGCGGACATGCCGCTCGCGGATGCCGTCCGACGTCTCGAGCGACACGGCATCCACCGGCTCGTCGTCGTCGCGGACGACGGCCTGACGCCCGTCGGGATCGTGTCCATCAGCGACCTCCTGCCGCTCCTCGTGGACGCCGCCGAGCTCTGAGGCGCAGCCAACGGTGTGACGTCTGGCCGAGGCGATAGAGCCGAAGGGCACACGGCCCGGTTCACCCGGCGCTCGTAGCGTGTGCCCGGAAGGAGGTGCCCGATGCGGGCACGGTCCGACGACGCCCTCGACGCCCTGGCCGGGACGTGGTTCGGTTCGCGGCTGCCGGCCCACGCGCGCTCGCGCCTCGCGCCGTACCTGCGTGTCGCCAGCTACGATGCGGGAGCCGAGATCCTCCGTGAAGGGGAGCCGACTCGGGACCTCAGCATCGTCCGAGGGGGGCGCGTCGCGATCCGCCTGCGGGTCCCGGAGCGGGGGCCGACGACCATCCTCACGGTGGAGCCAGGCGACATCATCGGCTGGTCGGCCATCGTTCCTCCTCACCGTGCCACCTCCACTGTCGTGGCGCTGCTGCCGAGCGAACTGCTCCTGATCGATGGCGAGGCGCTGCGAGCCGAGCTCGCGGCCGATCCGGAGTTGGCAGCGCCGGTCTACCTGTCCCTCCTCGAGGCCCTGGCACACCGCTTGACCGGCACGCGGCTGCAGCTGCTCGACCTGTTCACCGTACCCGGAGCGGAGCCGTGGTGACTCGAGACGCGCTGATGGCCGGCGCCCGAGAGCCCGAGGCGGGGACGCCCAAGGCGGCCGCAACGTCACCCGCGACGCACGGATCGGACGACCCTACGGGGTTCCTGCCGCGTGACGACTTCGACCGGCTCTTCGACCTGCTGCGCGCGGACGGGCGGACGGTGGTCGGCCCGACCCTTGCCGATGGCGCGATCGTGTACGCGGAGATCGCCGGTACCGCTGATCTTCCGGACGGCCAGAGCGACCGCCAGTCGCCCGGCGCCTACCGGCTGGAACCGACCGGCCGGGCGCGGCTGTTCGACTTCGCCGTCGGTCCCTCGTCGTGGAGGCGCTACACCTTCCCACCGCGGCTCCCGCTCACCCGAGGCCGGCGCGTCGACGGACAGGTCACCTTCCGGGCGATCGAGCTGGACCCTCCGCGCCTCGCGTTCGTCGGGGTTCGCGCCTGCGACATCGCGGCGCTGCTGGTGCAGGATCGCGCATTTTCGAGGGGGCCCGTGCCGGATGCCGACTACGTCGCCCGGCGCGAGGCCGCCGTGGTCGTCGCCGTCGAGTGCGTGTCTCCGTCGGACACGTGCTTCTGCACGTCGATGGGCACCGGGCCCGAGGTCACGGGCTCCTTCGACCTCGCCTTGACCGAGCTCGACGAGGGGTTCGTGGTCCGGCCCGGGTCCGACGTCGGGCGCTACCTCGCGTACCGCATCGGCACCCGCCCGGC
>JAOUEG010000381.1 GCA_029858845.1 Chloroflexota bacterium
GGATTGATCGCCGTCTGCCAGACGACGGCCTGCGACCCGTACTCGCGCATCGACCACTCGTTGTCCACGACGTGGTAGAGGTAGATCGATCGCGACCTCCCGTCCTTGCCGCGTCCGGTCACCCAGGTGCCGGCGCATGTCTTGCCTCGCATCCGGTCTCCGAGCGCGGCCGGGTCCGGGAGCGCCGCCGCGACGACGTCCCTCGGAGCGACCTCCACGCCGCCGACCCGCAGCTTCTCGGTGCGATCAAGGCCCAGTTTGTGCAGCGTCTGGAGGACACCGATGAACTCGTCGCCGAGGCCGTACTTGAAGGTCACGCGGCGGGCCTTGACCCAGCGCGGCACGAGCAGGACCTCCTCATGCTCCACGTTGACGCATTCGACCGGCCCGATGCCCTCGGGGAACTGGAAGACCTCCGGCTCCGAGAACGGCTCCGTCGTGTACCAACCGCGGTCCGCCTCCCAGATGACCGGGGGATTGAGGCATTCCTCGATCGTCGTCCAGATCGAGAAGGAGGGGGCGAAGTCGTAGCCCTCGACGACGAGGTTTGCGCCATCGCGGATGCCGATCTCGTCGATCTCGCTGAACAGCTGGTCGGCGGCATACCGGGCGAAGATGTCGGACAGGCCGGGTTCCACCCCGATTCCCACGAGCGCCAGACGGCCGGCCGCCTCCCACGCCTGGGAGGCGGCGAACTGCTCGTCGCCGAGCTTGATGCCGGTCTCGGCGAAGGGCCGCTCGGGATGCGGATGGGACAGCGACATGGCCATGTCGAGATAGTCGACACCTGCCGCCGCCGCTCCCGAGAAGATCGGCATGACGAAGCGGGGATCGACCGCGTTGAGCACATGCGTGATGCGACGTTCGCGGATGACGGCGGCGACATCGTCCGCACGTGAGGCGTCGAGACGAACCGAGCTGAACCGGGCATCCGACCCGAGTCCGTCCACGACGCGCTTGGCGCGGGCCGCGTCGTAATCCGCCATGACGATGTGCTCGAAGAAATCGCGTCGAGCGGCGATGGGAGCCACGGCGCTGCCGACACCGCCGGCACCGATGACGAGGATGCGCATCAGGGGCTGCCTCCGAGCGTGACGTGAGGCGTCAAGTGTGCGCGCTCGCTGGTTCGGGGCGCGCGGCTGGGCCGGCCCTCGGGACGCGATCGCCCGTCAGCCGCCTGAGCCGTACCGCCACTCGATGGGGCCGGTGTAGCAGTGCTCGAGCTTCTTGCACAGCCCGTACGTCAGGTCGAAGATCCGGCCGGACACATAGGGCCCGCGGTCCACGACCGGGGCGGTGATCGTATGGCCGTGGGAGCGGAACGTGATCAGCGTGCCGCAGGGCAGCGACCGGTGGGCGACGCCGACGAGCGTCCTTGTGAGCGTCTGGCCACAGGCCGTGCCATTGCCGATCAGGCCCGGCCCGTACCACGAGATCTCCGGGTCACGGCGCCACGGGTTCTTGCTCACCGACCCACGGTCCGGCGCCGGCGGGGCAGCCGAAGACCGAGCCTGGGGCGGCTCCTGGCGCAGGGCGGGCTCGAACATCGTCGAGCCTTGATCCAGGTTCCCGGCGGACCGGGCCCCCGGATCGAGGGGCTGAATCGTCATCGCCGGCCCACGGACGGACGCATCGATCTCCACGGTCGCGAAGATGTCTGCGGAGGCGGTTCGGAACGGGCTCTGAGCCCGCGAACCCGCCGGTCCGGGGACGGCGACCCAGGCGAGCAGGGCGATGAGCGCCAGGCTCACGACGACTCTGGGGCGTCGCACGTCGGGGGAACCCTACCACCGATTCGAGTTGTGTGGGTAGTTTCGGCAGTGTTCGTGACAGTTTCATCGACATGACAGACTGGCCGGCGTGACGCGCGCCGAGATCCCCCTGGACGGACCGCTCGACCTGCGGGCCACGCTGGGCCCATTGGCGCGGGGGCCGCGCGACCCATCGATCCGGTTCACGAGCGACGGCGCCTGGCTGGCACTCCGACGAGCCGACGGACCGGTCACGGTGCACGTTTCCGTGCGGTCCGAGCGGGTGGCGGCCGAGGCGTGGGGGCCGGGCGCAGCCGAACTCGACTCGTGGTTCGCTGGCCTTCTCGGGATGGGGCCCGGGATGATGCGATCCGGCGACCTGGTCGACGCACCGGACCGGGTGATAGCGGACCTCGCCCGTCGCCGGCCGGGGATCCGCATCCCGGCATCGCAGGCCGTCCTCGATGCCCTCGTGCCCGCCGTCCTGGAGCAGAAGGTGACCGGCGCCGAGGCGAAACGGGCTTGGTACGGCCTGCTCCACGCACACGGCGAGCCCGCCCCGGGCCCGGCGGGTACGCTGCGATCGTCGCCGCGCCCAGAGACGCTCGCCCGTCTCCCGTACTACGCGTTCCATCCGCTCGGCGTGGAGCAGCGCCGAGCGGACCTCATCCGGGGCATCGCGAAACGGGCGGCCTGGTTCGAGGCAACCACCGCCATGTCGCCCATGGATGCCGCGACCCGCCTCCGGAGCGTACCCGGCATCGGGCCGTGGACGGCCG
>JAOUEG010000382.1 GCA_029858845.1 Chloroflexota bacterium
AGGCGTCGGAGCGATCGCGAGATCCCGAGACTGAGTTCCCCCTGCATCGAGCGCTCGGCCGTGACGAGCCAATCCGACGAGGGCACGATGTCGAGACCCGGCACGTCCGTCCGCATGGCCAGGCGCCCAAGGTCGTAGGTCTGCCGGAAGGCCTCGCCGAACCCGCGTGCGTCACCTGCCCGGGCAAGCCAGTCCGACGCGCTGCCCTGGGGGTCCATGTCGATGAGCAGGACCGGCGCCTGGGTCTCGGCGATCGCCGCGGCGGTGTTGACGGCCGTCGTGGTCTTCCCGCTGCCGCCCTTGCGGTTGATGACGGCGATGGTGCGCATGCCGGTCAACGACCCTGGAGCAGCGGGGCCGGGCCGATCGGCCGCACGGGACCGCTCATGCGTAGGCGGTCCGCGGACGCCCGACGACGACGCCGCTCCCGGGTGGGGGCCCGGAAGCGGCGCATCGGGTCGCGGTGCTCGCAGCGCCGGAGACGCGCGAGGCGACGTCCCTACTTGCGATTCGACGTATTGGTGACCCTGAACTCATAGGAAGCGTCCAGGTACTGGAGATCGCCCGTGGGCAGGTTCGAGATGACCGTCGTCAGGGTGTTCCGCCCGCCGTTCAGGCAGCGGCTCGAGAACCCGGCCTGGTTGACGTCGCCATCGGGATCCCCGTCCAGCCGATAGACGTAGATGGTCCCCGAGTCGGACGGGCTCGTGGACTCGAAGGCGCTGTCCTCGCCCGGCGTGAGATCGCAGCCGGCCGTCAACTGCAGCGTCCAGTGGTTGTCCTGGCTGCCGGTGGTCTCGATCCACTGACCCGGAGCCGACGACACCGTGACGGGCGAGCCGCCCACCTGGACGTCGTCCACGAACCAGCCGGTGTCGAGGTACGCGGCATCGGTCGAGTAGCGGAAGCGCACGTCCGTCGTCCCGGACGGCAGGACGCCGTTGAGATGGATGTACGACGGGTCATCCACGAAGTAGGCGCCGCCGGACGTGCCGGTCAGGCCGTTGCCCTCCTCGTTGTTGTCGTGCGGGTCATCGTCGGTCGTGACCGTCGCCCCGGCGTCGTCGAGGAGGGGGATGGTCTGCCAGTTGGTGCCGTCGCTGGTGACTTCGACGAAGCCGTAGTCCCAGCCTTCCTCGATGAAGTACCAGGCCCAGAAATCGATCGCGGTGTCGCTCGCGAGCGGGCCGCCCAGGGTGACGTCCAGGATGTTGTCCTTCTGGCTTTCGAAGCCGCCGTACCAGTGGTCCGGGGCGCTGTGCGGGGCGATCTGGGTGGTGGCATCACCGTTCAGCGAGACCGAGAACGTCGGGCCGGGATTCTTGAAGACTTCGTACGACGTCCCGAACGGCAGGGCCGTCTGATCCGGCACGCGCTTGAAGTTCTGCCACTTGGCCTCCGGCATGGCCCCCTTGTAGATGCCACGGTTCGAGAAGAACGACTCGTTGGCGATGTCGATCGTCCAGCGCGTGAAGGCGGGATCGCCGAAGTCGACGGCCTGGATGTCGTACAGGCTGGAGCCCTCCGCGTCCAGGTAGATCGCGAGCGCCCAATCCTTGAAGAGATCGGTCGCGCTGCGCAGGTTCGCGCCGGTGGCCGTATTGAAGTCGTCGATGGCGTTCTGGACCCCGACCATGCCGTCGGCCGGCTCCTCGAAGATCATCTTGATGAGCAGGTCGCCGCCGGCGGCGTCGTACTCGCCGTCCGGCTCATAGCTGCCGTCGCCGTTGCCTCCGGCCTGCTCCCAGAGGTATTGGGTCCAGGTGTAGGAGGCGCCGTAGTTCTCCAGGCCACCGCCCCAGCGGGTGAGGGACGTCTCGCGATGGAAGACCTGGTGGTAGGTCAGGTGCGAGCCACCGACGTCATAGCCGTTGAGGAAGATCGCGAAGTCGGCCAGGCCCTCGTCCACCCAGGACAGCTCACCCGGGTCGGAGTAGTTCTGCAGCAGGTGCTCGAGTTCGTGGGCGATCACGCCCTCGTAGAGCTCGCTCCGTCCGATCGGGTTCCCGGTCTGGTCGCCGATCCGGTTCACCCAGTCGAAGGCATCCACGACCATCACGTTGAGGTCGTAGTCGGTCAGGTACTCGGGGGCGAAGTAGCCGGCCGTGTAGGTCGTCTCGGCGCAGTCGTAGTAGGAGTCGTCGGGGACGTTGTAAACGAGCGTCACAAGGGCGTCGTCCTGGCCGCCGGAGATCGGACCGAAGTGCGCCTCGTCTACCGCTACGATCTGGTCGCGGAGCTCGTTACCCAGGTAGTCGATCTGCTCCTGGGTGATCAGGTAGTCGCTGAGCAGGTTCTCCTCGCAGGGCACGAACGAGGGGTCACCGCCGGGCGGATCGAAGGCCGGATTGAGCCCGTCCACCGTTGGGTCCCCGATACCGCCGAGCGGCACGTAGATGTAGACCGGCGTCCCGGTCCCGGTCAATCCGCTGTACGCGATCTCGAACTCCTGCTCGTAGCTGCCGCCCGCAGCGGAGTCGTTGAGCGATAGCGTGATGGTCGGATCACCGGGTGCGGGCGTCGCGGCCC
>JAOUEG010000383.1 GCA_029858845.1 Chloroflexota bacterium
AAGATCGTGGAAACTGACCCGTTCGAGAGGCCGGATCTGACTCAGGATCTTGCCGCCCTGATGCCGTCACCCACCTCCTGACACGACTTGGAACGACCGAGACCTGCTCGGGTGGAGGACCGCCCAAGACCTCCCTGCGCGGCGTCCGCGGTTCGAGTGATTGCCGCCTCCAAGTTGGGCGCGCCTCACTGTCGTGTCCACATCCCGCAACCTCTCGTGTTGAACCCCTTGTCAGTGGATCTGATGTCACCAAGGGTCCCGCCGAATCCCTTCAGACGTGCCCAGTAGCAGAGCCCCGCGGGGTAGCGGATTCGATGAATCCCTGAGGCCTTGTCGACCCCGATCTCACAGGTGCCATCAGGGAACGACGTCCGGGCTCACCAACCATTCCAGGCACGAAAAGACTCCCGACGGTCGTCCGCCGAGGGTCTCGCTCTGGCCCTGGAGCACTCTCCGCTCGCCCGGCAGCCCGCCTTCCGCGCGTCAGGGCGCCGTCCATCCGCGCGACCGTCCGCCCCGGCATCGCCTCCGTGACATCTTCGGCTCGGCTCGTTGGCGCGTGTCAGAGGTTGGGGTGTGGCGCACCGTGAGGGTGCCGCCGCGATGACATTCCCTATCGACGTCAGGCTGCCACGGACCGGTGCGGACCATCCGAAGTCAGGCGGATCGCTCGCGCACGACGACTACCATCGGACGGCTGTGACTCGTTTCGCCGCCAAGCGCATCTACCCTCCATGGACCGTGAGGCGACCATCGGGGTCATGAGGAGCGATGCCGAGTTGGCCGGCGCGGGCGATCGGCCGGCGTTCGCCCGGCTGGTGCGCACCTACCACCGCCCGATGGAAAGGGTCGCCTACGTGATCACCGGTGAGGGCCAGCTGGCCCAGGACGCCGTCCAGTCGGCCTGGCTGGTGGCGATCGCCCCCATCGCGGGCCGATGAGTCCTGCGCCGCGCCAGAACGTCGCGAGCCTCGTGAGGTCGAGCCGATGAACAAGGCGTCGCCAGGATCCGAGTCGCCGCGTTTGGTCACCCGCCCAGGGCGAAGAACATCGGGCTGAAGTAGGGGATCAGCCAGATCGCCCATACGACCAGCGAGAAGCGATGGAAGGTCAGGATGAGCCGCTCGTCCCGCCGCGCGAGCACGATCGACGCCCAGACGGCATGGATCAGCATGAGGACGATGGCGAGGACGCCCGAGATCCCGTGGATGTCCGCGGTGAGCCCGCCGGCGAAGTCCAGCATCATCCCGGTGCCGATCGTGTCGCACACGAGACCCGCCCAGAAGAACACCAGGTGCCACGGTCGCAGCCGTCCCTGGAACCGTTCGCTCCAGACGCCGATCGAGTAGAACACCAGCGCCAGCGTGATGACGACGGTCGCGGACCCATCCAATCGAGCGTCTCCCCTGCATGTTGCCCGGAGCCCACGGTAGCGTCGGCCGCCGCTCGTGGCGAACAGGCGAGCAGCCCCGGAAGAACGGCGCCCCGGACCCGTCGATCGTGACGAACGGCACTGGGTCCGGATGATCCGCAGGCGCCGCCACGAGCAGCGGCGCCTGCGGCATCGCGTCGAAGGTGACGTGGGTCGCCCGACGCCGCGGATTCGACGTCCGCGCGGTCGATAGACTGTCCGCCATGCCGACCAAGCTGATCCTGGACGTCGATACCGGCACGGATGACGCCGTCGCCCTGATGCTTGCCACGCTTCACCCGGAACTCGAGTTGATCGGTGCCACCACCGTCAACGGCAACGTCCCGGTGGAGTTCTGTACGGAGAACTCCCTGCGCGTCTTCCAGTACATCGGGATCCCCGTACCGGTCTACGAGGGCGTGACGCGGCCGATCGCCCGGGCTGACTTCCCCACGCCTCGCGCGGACATCCAGAGCACCAGCGCGGTCCACGGCCAATACCTGGACATCCCCCCGGCGACCTCGAAGAAAGAGGCGACGGGAGCCGTGGAGTTCCTGGTCGAGACATACCGGGCCGCCACCGACGAGATCGTCCTGGTCCCGGTCGGTCCGCTCTCCAACATCGCCACGGCGCTGTCCGTGGAGCCCCGTCTCAGCGACCTCATCCCGGAGATCGTGATCATGGGTGGGGCCAATCGCTACGGCAACGTGACGCCGCGCGCCGAGTTCAACGTGTGGGCGGACCCCGAGGCCGCCCGGATGGTCCTCGGCAGCGGGATCCGCCGGATCACGCTCGTGCCCCTCGATGCCACGCACCGGGCGCTCGTGTCGCTGGACGACTGCGCCGCACTGCGAGGGCTCGGCACGCCGGCCGGGGAGGCCGCGGCGCGCTTCACCGAGCGGCGGATCGAGGGCTACGACACGACCCAGCCCATGTCACGGCCGCACGCCGCTCCCGTCCATGACGCCCTCGCGGTCGCCTCGATCGTCGATCCGACCGTCATCGCGACGCAGTTCCTGCACGTGGACGTCGAGACGCACGGCGAGCTGACGGTCGGTGAGACGGTGGTGGACACGAACTTCCGGAGCGGTCGCGATCCGAACGTGCACGTCGC
>JAOUEG010000385.1 GCA_029858845.1 Chloroflexota bacterium
GGGCGGAGGGGACGTCAGTTGGGCGCCTTCCGGCGTCGGGAAGACGTTCGCCGATTCGTAGACCATGGACGAGCTGACGACGATGATGCGGCGCAGGTGCCCGTCGCGATGGGCCGCGATCGCGGCGTCGAACGTGGACGCCAGGATCCGCTCGTTCTCGGCCAGCAGGTCGTAGGCGAACTCGTGGAAGTAGCTGATCCCGCCGATCATCGCCGCGGACGCGACCACCTGGTCCGCATCGGCAGCGAGGTCGCGCAGCAGGACCGTGTCCTTGGCATCGCCCTCGACGAAACGGTAGCGAGGATGGTCGTCATACGACTTCGTCAGGCGGCCGTACTTGGAGAAGTCGTCGAGCCCGATGACCTCGTGCCCGGCCTCGAGGAGCTCCGGCACGAGGTAGCCGTTGATGAACCCGGCGGCGCCGGTGACGAGGATGCGCATCAGAGTCTGATCCCCCCGCCGAGCGCACCCCACACGTCGACGACGTCCTTGCCGCCGATCTGGAGGTCCCGATACGGACGGTGCGGTGCGCCGAGGATGAGGATGTCGCTGTCGGCGAGGACGGCATCGAGCGGGACAAGCCGGTCGTCCAGGACATACGGGTCGGTCGCCAGGACGCGGGCCCCGGACCACGAGAGCAGCTTGCGCAGCTTGTAGCTGAGGGACGCCCGCGGATCATCCGATTCGGCCTTGAAGGCCATCCCCAGGATCCCCACGGTCTTGCCCTTGAGTCCGCCATAGCGCTGCTCCAGCGCCCCGACGATGTAGGCCGGCAGGCCCTCGTTGACCTGCATCGCCGCCTGGCCCATCGGGAAGTGGTCGCTCGTGAAGGCCGCGAGTTGCATCGCGTCCTTGAACAGGCACGGGCCGGCCGCGAAGCCCGGGCCGGGCAGGTCCGCGGCTCGCGGGTAGTCCTCGCGGACGGCGCGCAGGACATTGGTGTAGTCGACACCTGCCTGGTCCGCGATCATGAAGAACTGGTTCGCGACGGCGAACTTCATGTAGCGCCAGGTGTTCGTGAAGAGCTTGGCGAGCTCTGCCTCCTTGGAACTCGTTCGGATGGTCCCGGCGGCCAGGCGTCGGAACAGCGACGCCGCCCGCGCGGCCGCGGCATCCTCGTCCGCGCCGATGATCTGCGGCAGTGACTCGAGCTCCTCGAGGGCGTGTCCCTCCGCGATCCGCTCCGGACAGAAGGCGACGTCGACGCGACAGCCAGCGTCCGCGAGGTGCTGGGTCACGTACGCCGTGGTCCCCGGATAGACCGTGCTTCGCAGCACCACCAGGGCGCCGTCGCGCAGGTGGGGTGCGATCTGGCCCACCGCCTTCTCGAAGATCGTCATGGACGGGCCGAGGAACTCGTCCACCGGGGTGCCGATGACGACCACGAGCTGATCCGTCCGTTCGATCATCGCGGCATCGGCGCTGAGCTCGAGGCGGCCGGTCGGCAGGATGTCGACGAGGAGCTCATCGGCGCCGGTCTCGAGGAAGGGCATCTGCCCGTCGGCGATGCGATCCAGGGTGGCCTGGTTGGTGTCATAGACGCCGACGCGCAACCCGGCTTTCGCAAAGGCGAGACTCAGGGGCAGGCCGACATGCCCGCCACCGCCAAGGACGACGACGTCAAGGTCAGGAGAGGGTGAGCTCATGCATCTGAGTCTAGCGGGACGGTGCGCGCCGTCACCGCGCCGATGGTCCTAGTCGGTGCAGCCCTACGGCAGAGCCGCGGCCGCACCATCGGACCGGGCGAGAACGAAACCGTCCCCGCCCTGATAGAGCTCCAGCCAGCCGGCGTCGAGGAGTCGGTCGCGGAAGCCTCCGCGATTCGCGTCGATCGCGACGTATCGGACGTCCCAGTCCGCAAGCTGCGACTCCCAGCCGTCGACTCCGTCGATGACGGATTCGTAGCGGTCCCACACCTCTGGCGGGAAGAGCTCGATCCGGGAGTCGATGGCGACCGGCAGGTCCGGCAGGGCGTACTCGAGCCAAGAGCCCCAGGTCTGCTCGTTGAAGACGCGATCACCGTCCAGTGCGCTCGAGCGCAGTGCAGCGGTGACGCCGGACGGTGCCTGCGCCAGGAGGCCGGCCGGGGTACCCGTCCCGGGATCGATCGCGAGCCAGCCGGGAAGCAGCGCGATCCCGGCGAGGACCAACGCGGCAGCGATGACGACGTTGAGGCGCCGGAGCCGCGCGGGCTCGACACGCACCCGTTCGATCGATGCCACCGGCAGCAGCGCCGTGACGGCGACGAACGCGGCCAGCGGCCACCACGCCACCCCACGCTCGGCCCAGACGCCGACGACGAAGAAGACGCCCAGCCACGCCAGGATCGGCCACGAGGTTGACCGCCCGCGCCGCGCGATCAGCACGACGACGGCGCCCACGGATGCGAAGAACAGGAGTCCCGGGATGGATCGCAGCGACGTGGGCTGCCATTCCGTGATCCGGCTGGTCACCTCCGGATCGGTCGAGAGACCCACCGCGTACGCCCAGACTGCCGGCCCGAACGGCGTCAGGCATGCCGCGA
>JAOUEG010000384.1 GCA_029858845.1 Chloroflexota bacterium
CGCCGCAGGAGGCCCAGCAACCGCCACAGCCGCGAGTCCGAGGGCTCCAGGAACTGGCGCAGGACGATCGGCGCCGCGGTCCGCTGCGCGTGCCGCGTGGATTCACAGGCCTGGCCCGAGGCGTCCACCCAGCGGATCTGCTCGTCCGATTCACCGTCGCCGGCGTCCGACCGGCCGTAGACGGCGGCCAGGTAGTCGAACGCCGCCGTCCAGCCCGGATCCTCCGCCAGGGGGCCCACGCCGGCCTGCTCGAGGCCCCGGAGCGCCTTGTTGAGGGCGGCCCCGAAGGTCCGATCGATGGCCATCACCTCGCCGGTCGCCTTCATCTGGCTGCCGAGCGTCCGGTCGGCGGTCGGGAACTTGTCGAACGGGAAGCGCGGCAGCTTCACGACGACGTAGTCGAGCGCGGGCTCGAAGGCGGCCACCGTGGTCCCCGTCACGACATTCGGGATCTCGGCCAGGCGCCGACCGACGGCGATCTGCGCCGCCACCCTGGCGATCGGGTAGCCGGTCGCCTTGCTGGCAAGGGCCGACGAGCGGCTGACCCGGGGATTGACCTCGATCACGGCGTATTCCGTCGAGTCCGGCGACAGGGCGAACTGGACGTTGCAGCCGCCCTCCACTCCGAGCGCCCGGATGATCGCGAGCGCCGCACTGCGGAGCCGCTGGTGGACGGCATCCGTCAGGGTCTGGACGGGCGCCACGACGATCGAGTCACCCGTGTGGACCCCGAGCGGGTCCACGTTCTCCATGGAGCAGACGGCGATGCACGTGTCATCGGCATCGCGCATGACCTCGTACTCGACCTCCTGCCAGCCGGTCAGGTAGCGCTCCACCATGACCTGGCCGATGGGACTGGCACGAAGGCCGGACCTGACCCGCTCGCGATAGGCCGCTTCGGTGACCACGATGCCGCCGCCGGTGCCGCCAAGCGTGTAGGCGGGACGGACGATGGCGGGCAAGCCGATCGTCTCGAGGGCCTCGGCGGCGGCCCGTTCCCGCTCCGCCAGCGTCGCGCCCTCGATGATGGCGCTCGGCGCATAGGGCTGGCCGATCCGATCCAGCAGGTCGCGGAACGCCTCGCGGTCCTCGGCCATGTGGATCGCCTCCAGCGGCGTGCCGAGAAGCCTGATGGCGTGGCGCTCGAAGACGCCGGCGCGATCGAGCGCCGTCGCGAGATTGAGCGCGGTCTGTCCGCCGAGGCCCGCCAGCAGGCCCTCGGGGCGTTCCTTGGCGATGACCGCCTCGACCGCTTCCACCGTGAGTGGTTCCAGGTAGATCGCATCCGCGACCTGCGGGTCGGTCATGATCGTGGCCGGGTTGGAGTTGACGAGGATCGTGCGAACGCCCTCCGCCCGCAGGGCGCGGCAGGCCTGGGTGCCCGCGTAGTCGAACTCGGCGGCCTGGCCGATCACGACCGGCCCACTGCCGAGGATGAGGACGGAGGCCGGCTTGGGACCCGGTGACGTCACGAACGAACGCCTCGCGCGGCAGCCACGAACCGATCGAACACGGCAAGGGCGTCCAGCGGCCCGGGCGCTCCTTCCGGGTGGTATTGCACCGTCTCGATCGGCTTCTCCCGGTGGCGCAATCCCTCGACCGACCGATCGTTGAGGTTCACCTGGCTGACGTGGAACCCGGACCCGGCCGGGAGCGACTCCCCGACGACCTGGACCTCGTGGTTCTGCGCCGTGACCTGCACCAGCCCCAGGTCCAGGTCGTGGACGGGGTGGTTGGCACCGTGATGGCCGAAGCGGAGGCGCCGCGTGTCGGCCCCGGCCGCCCGTCCCACGATCTGGTGCCCCAGGCAGATGCCCAGCAGCGGCCGCCCGTCGTCGATGATCGCCCGCGCGAGGTCGACCTGTGCCTCGAGGCGAGCTGGGTCGCCCGGGCCGGGTGACAGGATGATCCCGTCCACGTCGGGGGACAGGACCTCGGACGCGGCGACCGTGTGCGGAAATACCCGGACGCGCGCCCCGCGATGGCGCATCGAGCGCACGATGTTCGACTTCAGGCCCAGGTCCACGATGCCGACGAGCGGACCGCCGTCGGCTGGATCACCGATCTCGGCGACCGCGGCGGGAGAGACCTGGCCGACGAAATCCTGGTCCTCCCAGCGCGCCACGCCCTGCGCCGCGGCCCTCGCCGCGCCGATGTCCGTCTCGCCCGGCGCCGTCACGATCCCCCGCAGGCAGCCGTTCGCCCGCAGGTGTCGGGCCAGGGCGCGGGTGTCCACGCCGGCGATCGCCGGGATCCCGCTGCCGCGAAGGAGGGCGGCCAGCTGGCGCGCATCCTCGAGGACGGCTGCCGTGGCATTCGCCACGACGAGAGCTCGCAGCCATGGTCGTGTCGACTGATCATCCGCCGCCAGGCGCCCGTAGTTGCCGATGAGGGGATAGGTCATGACCACGACCTGTCCGGCGTACGACGGGTCGGTGCAGACCTCCTGATAGCCCGTCTGGCTCGTGTTGACGACGAGATCGCCACCGGCCGCGACCGGGGCCCCGAAGGCCACGCCGGGGAA
>JAOUEG010000386.1 GCA_029858845.1 Chloroflexota bacterium
CCGCCTCGGGCGGGACCGGGTCACGACCGGCGATCTGGACGCTCCGCGGGAGGCCCGACGCGAACATCCCCGACAGGCCGTTGCCCACCCGGGTGTCGAGCAGGCGGACGGGGTTGAGCGGGACGTACGTCGCCCCGCTCGGGTCGTTGGTGAAGTAGCCGGTCACGTCGAACACGAGGTGGGTCGACGAGCCGGCGGACCCCTTCCAGACGGCGCTGAGCGAGCCGCTGCCGGATAGCTTGACCGTCACCCCGTTGGCCCGATTGTCACCGCGCGGCGCATTGAGGGTCGAGGTGCTGGGGTTCGCGGTCATCGCCGGCCCGAGGCTGACGTAGCCGGCGCTCGTCTGGCCGGTGATCGTCAGGTTACCGGTGACGGCGGTCACGCCGTTCGGGGGAACCTCGCCACGGCCTGTCACCTGGAAGCTGCCCACGACCCCGCTCTTGAACGCCTTCGGGAGGCCGTTGCCGACCCGCGTGTCGAGTAGGCGGACCGGGGCGAGCGGGTGGTAGGTGGCGCCGCTCGCCGGTGGCGGCACGTAGTAGCCGGTCACGTCGAGGACCAGGTGGGTCCTGGCTCCGGAGCTGCCCTTGAACACGGCCGCCAGGCGACCATCGGGATCGAGGGCCACGGTGGTCCCGTTGGCGCGGTTGTCACCGCGCGGGAAGTTGAGGGTCGAGGTGCTGGGCTTGGAGCTCATCGTCGGCCCGACCGAGACGTAGCCGGCCGAGGTCTGGGCGGTGACGGTGACGTTGACCGTGACCGCCACCGCCTCGGGCGGGACCGGGTCACGACCGGCGATCTGGACGCTCCGCGGGAGGCCCGAGGCGAACATCCCGTCGAGGCCGTTGCCGGACCGGGTGTCGAGCAGGCGCGCCGGGGCGAGGGGGACGTAGGTGGCGCCGCTCGCGTCGTTGGTGAAGTAGCCGGTCACGTCCGATACGAGATCGACGCCGGCGCCGGCCGCGATCACATCCGGCCCGCTGGCTGTCGGCCCGGACACGGGGTCGGTGACCGGCGGCTGGGAGCCGGCGCCGGCCGGGTCAGGGGCCGCAAGGAACAACACGGTTGCGAACAGGAGGGCGACGGCGGGTCTCATTGCGACACCTTGAGCCGCCGAGCCCGTGGCGCCTACGGTACGGACGGCCCGGACCTTGCCGGTGCAATCGGGCCATGACTGGCGGGCGAGCGACGGCGCCGTGCTCTTCGTGCCTGCCGGATCGGACCGTCGGAAGCGGCCGAATGGCACTTGGCGCGTTTGGATCATGGCGGGAGCATCGTGTTCGAGGTCTTGACGCCAGCGATTCATCGACTCGCCGGTCGCATGGGTCGCAGACTCGAGTGGGACCGCTGGCGAGAAGGGATCGTCGACCCGCGGAGGCACACCATGCCGGACGACACTTCTGCCGTCACCGAGCGAGCTAGTGCGCGCGGTCTCGGTATCGCCCTCGTCGTCTCTGTGGCAGTCATCGCCGTGATGGTTGCCCTGACGGCGATCGTCGGGGTCTACGGGACGGCCCCGGTATACGACATCGCCCCGGATCCGGCGCCGCTGAGCGGTCTGCCCTTCTAGGGCCGCCAACGGGGCCCAGCCTGGGAACGAACGGCGCCAGGCGCAGCACGGGTTGCCGTCCGTCTCCGTGGTGACGCGAGCCGGCACGATCGTCTCGCGCCTCACGAGGCGGAGGCCCAGCACGACGACATACGCCTTCGAGCGCGGTGGATCGAACGGCCTCGAATGCGGCCCCCAGCTTGCCGGATGCAGCTGAGCGCTCCCAGCCGGCGGAGCGAGGGAGCTCGGACCTCGATCGCCCGTGTACCGCATGGACGAGGAACCATATCATCGCGCTGGGCAGGGCCCCGGCGTCGGTAGGCCCGTCGCCCGGCTGGCTGCGGGAGGCGATCGATGGCCTATGACGATGCGCTCGCGAATCGGATCCGAGGGATCCTGGGTTCGCGCGACGATGTGCGCGAGCAGAAGATGTTCGGCGGCATCGCGTTCATGGTCCGAGGTCACATGGCCTGCGGCGTCATCCGGGACGACCTCATGATCCGAATCCCCGCCGGTGAGCACGAGGCCGCGCTGGAAGAACCCCACGTGCGGACGATGGACTTCACCCATCGGACGATGCCCGGTTTCCTGTACGTCGGCGCGGACGGGATCGCGACCGACGCTGGCCTCGGAAGTTGGGTCGCCCGCGCCGTGGCGTATGCGGAGTCGCGTCCGCCAAAGTGATGCGAATCCGGACCGTCCGGTCAGATCTGACCGGCTCGATCTGGTGGCGCGGAGTCCAGACGCCAAGCCTCCACCGGGATTCGCTTGCCCTTCACGCTCACCCCACCCAGATGGGCGCCCGACTGCTGTCCACCGAGGGCGTCCCAGGTGGGCTTCCCCACGACGACGTGTCCTGGGTCGCCGGCGGCCATCAGACGGGCGGCCGTGTTGATCGTATCGCCGATGGCAGCGAAGCTCCGACGGGCATCCGAGCCCACGTTGCCCAAAACGGCAGGTCCCGTGTTGA
>JAOUEG010000387.1 GCA_029858845.1 Chloroflexota bacterium
ACCCTCGCCATGCTCGGTCGGTCCGGTGATCGGAAACCCGCCATCGGCGTGCAGGACCGAACGGATGATCTCGGCCCGCTCGGCGACCTCGTTGGCCGGCACGGGGACACCCATGACGGTCTCGTGCGTGACGTCGTGACCGAGATGCGACGGCGAGTAGACGACCTGCATCGGGGAACCCTCGTCAGCTGCTGGATGACGGTCTTGGCGCCGGACCGGCGTCGAACGACCGAACGGCGGCGGCGACCTCCGTGGGACGGTACCGCATCAGGTTGTGCCCGACCGGATCGAGCGACACGGACCGGATCGCTTCTCGTCCCGCCGCGACGCGCGTCGTCGAGGCCGCGACCAGGGCCTCCGTCCGCCGGCCACCGCCGTTCTCGCCCGCGACCAGGGCCAGGACGGGCGCTGCGACGGCGGCGAGCGTCGCGGCCGGGTCGTACTGGAACATCGCGCGCACGCAGCCCTCCAGCGCGTGGGGCCGTGTCGCGGGCACCACCCGCCCGGCGCGGGTCTCCACGACCGCGGCCCGGGCTGCCGCCTCCTGGTCGTCGTCCCATGTCGCCGGATCGAAGCTCTTCCGATCGGCCAGGAAGGCGCGCATGGAGCGCATGACCTCGGGCGGCTCCTCGAGCGTGCGCAGGAACTCGTCCGCCTCCATCCCCAGGGCAGCCTCCATCGGTTCCCAGCCCCCGTCCACGAGGACCAGCCCGAGACACCGCGTTCCCAGTGCGACGGCCGCCGTCGCCGCCACGATCGCACCGAACCCATGTCCGGCGAGGACGACGGCCTGTCGCGGCGGGTCCAGCAGGCCGGAGCCCTCGGCGACCGCCACGACATCCGCCGCGAGGACGTCGAGGTCGTAGGATCCGGGCTCGGTCGGGGCATCCGAGAGGCCGTGGCCGCGCAGGTCCATCGCGACGGTCGGGACCTCGCTGGCCAGACGTCGTGCCACCGGCGCCCAGATCAACGCGGTCTGGGAGAGGCCGTGGATCAGGAGGACCCCGTCCCGATCGACCGGCAGGGTCTCGAGCGGAAGGGTTCCGCCCCGGGAACCGCCCCAATCCTGGAAGTGGATCCGGTCGCCCGAACCCACCGTGACCATGAAGCCAGCCGGTCCCTCGCTCACCCGCCTAGGATACGGACCGATGCCCAAGCGCCGTCGCGGTTCCCGAACCGGCCGCACCCATCCTCATCGCGCCACCAGCCATCGTCCCTTCGAGGCGCTCGTGGACGCCGCGCTCGCGACGATCCCGATGCCGTTCGCCGCGGCACTGGAGGAGGTCGCCATCGTCATCGCCGACGAACCGACCGCCGACCAGCTCGCCGCCAACGAGATGCCACCCGATGAGACGTTGTACGGCCTGTACGAAGGCGTGCCGCGAACGGAGTGGGGTTCGGACTGGATCACCGAGCCGAACCGCATCACGCTCTTCCGGTTGCCCCTCGAGTCCGATTTCGCGGACCCGGATGATCTTGCGGACGAGGTCTGGGTCACGGTCGTGCACGAGCTCGCGCATCACCTCGGCATCGACGACGAGCGGTTGCACGAACTCGGGGTGGACTAGCTCCAGTACCGGTCAGCGACCGGGCGCGATCACCGCGGCGGCCAGGAGGACGGCGCCCAGGCCGAAGGCTGCGAGCATCGGGCGGGTGAACATGCGGAACGGGCTCGTGCCCGGTCCGGCCGGCACGTTCGGATCGGACCGCCCGCCGCTGCGGACGTGATCGAGACCCATCGTCGCGTGCGTGAGGCCCACGAACATGACGACCTGGGGCGCGACGGCGATGGCGAGGGTCGTGAGCAGGAGCGTGCCGAATGAGTAGATCGCTCCGGCGACGACGACGGTCATCACGGCCAGGCCGAGCGGCCCGGAGTCCGGACCGAGCCCGAGCAGACCGATCACCCGGGTGGTCATCTCCAGGCCGATCGAGAGCCCGACGAGGACCAACAGGACCGCGAGTGAATCGAAACCCGCCACGATGACGGCCGCCACCTTGCGCGCGCGGAACACCCACCACGATCGACGGATCGCCTCGATCGGCCCGACGTCCCCGAGGACGACGCCCGACAGGACGTATGCGAACGGGGCGCCGACGATCGACGCGACCAGCACCGTGGTGACGATCGCGGCCTCGACTGACAGGCCCATGACCGGAGCGAGCGTGGCGCCAACGACCGTCTGGGCGATAGCGAGCGGGATGGAGACCACGATCGCGGCGGCGAGCGCCAGCCAGAAGACCCGGCGCGAGCGGACGAGCGCCTGGCGCCAGGTCAGGCCTCGACCGGACATCTGGGCGCCCAGCAGGGCGACCGCCAGATTCCGACTCTCCACCACGGCGACGAGAAGGCCGGCGAGCGCCAGCCACAAGGCGACCGTCACGGCGGCACGGCTATCGGGCTCGACCGCCCGCCAATCCGCTGGCGACCAGCTCCGCGAGGCGACGGCGGCGGCCCACTCGGCGAGGACCAGCGGTCCGCTCATTCCCAGGACGACGGCGCCGATGTAGAAAGAGGCA
>JAOUEG010000388.1 GCA_029858845.1 Chloroflexota bacterium
GTCGCGGATGCTCGTGTCGAGCCCGGCTTCTCCCCAGCCGTCGTGCACCAGACGGATCTCCGAACCGCCATCCTCGCGCGGCGTGATCGTCCAGGCGACCATCGTCTCTTCATGCGCGTCGGCATCCGCCCAGGTCCACGTGTAGGCGAAGCGGTGGTCGGGCTCGAGTTCCGTGATCACGCCGTCGATCACGCTGCCCTCACCGAAGTCGAGCCGATAGGGATCCCCGACCCGCCCGATGGGCGAGGCGTCGGTGAACCAGTCCGACACCAGCTCCGGATCGGTGAGCGCCGCCCAGACCCGGTGCGGCCTGGCCCCCGTGTCGATGGTCAGGTCGATCGGTTCGGGTGGCTCGTCGGCGAGTGGCTCGTCCATCGCTCAGTAGTAGTCGGAGCAGGACAGGAAATAGCCGCAGGCGCAGATGAGCTTGCACTTGCGCTCGTCCATCTGGGCGCCACAGTTCGCGCAGGTCAGGATGAGAGCCGCCTGGTCGATCTCCGTCGGCGGCACTTCGGCGAGCTCCAGGAGTCGCATCGGCTCGACCACGCTGCGAAACGCCTGGTCCGGCGTGCCATTCATCACGCTGGCCCGGTGTGGTCCATGAGCAATTCGGTCCGCTCCACACCAAGAGCATACGCGACGATGTCGTCCAGGCCCATCGATTCTCCCTCGTGTCCGTATCGCGCCAGCTCTTCCTGCGACATCTCATCGCGTGGTGTCGGCACGCCGAACAGGTCCTGGTTCTGCTCGACGTAGTCCGCCAGCGCGGCCCCGGTCGTTCGCTGCAGATGGCGAGCCGCCCCCCACAGCCGCCCAGCGCGTGCTCGGTCGCCGTCCGCCGTGGCAACGATGGACAGATCGTCGAGGACGAGCGTCACGCCGGTCACGTCGCCCGCTTCGTAGAAGTGCCGCAGGGCGTGCCGGCCGGTCTCGAGGGCATCGGCCCACCTGCGTTGGCCGGCCAGAGCCAGCGCGAGCATGTGGAGCGACCATGCCTCCATCGTCCGCCGACCGGCCTCGCGGTGCAGCGCAAGGCTTTGCCGGAACCAGCCCTCGGCGGTGGCGGCGTCCGCGGTGAAGTAGGAAAAGCTGCCAAGGCCCCACAGGATGTTGCCTTCACCCCCTGAGTCTCCAAGGTCGCGATAGATCTCCAGCGCCTCTTCCAACATGGCGCGGCCTTCTGCGAGCGAGTCGGCGGTCGCCACGCCGCTCATCACCACGATCATGTCCGCGTAGGCACGGTTGTACAGCGCGTTCGCGATGCCGGCCCGGTCGCCCAGCGCACGCCGGGCGGCGAGGGCATCGTCGTACCAGCGTTGCGCGACCGTGCGATCGGATTGCCAGTAGGCGATCCCGCCGAACGCCTCCCCGAACAGGGCCCGATCCTCCGTATCCAGCTGCCAGCGCCTGGCCGCCATCGCCTCGAAGCGAGCACGAGCCTCGTTGAGGTATCCGCGCTGCTGCCAGAACCGCCACGTCGCGAACGCCAGGTGGACCGCCAGGGGTGGGTCGGGGCACTCGGAGGCCCAGTCCAGTGCGGCGCGGACGTTGTCGTGCTCGCGCTCCAGCCGGTCGAGCCACGCCCGCTGGTCCGCGCCGCCCAGCTCCGGGGCTGCCTGCTCAGTGAATGAGAGAAGTGCCTCCGCGTGACGCCGGGCGATCTCGTCCGCCTCGTCCCTGGCCGCCAGACGTTCGGCCCCGTACTCGCGGATCGTCTCCAGCAGGCTGAAGCGGACCTCGTCGCCGACTTCGTCTCGGCGGACCAGGCTCTGGTCGACCAGCTCGCCGATCCGGTCCAGGACGTCACCGCCGAGCTCGTTCGGCGGGCCGCAGACCGCCTCGGCCATCTCAAGCTGGAAGCCTCCGCGGAACACGGATAGACGGTCCAGCAGGCGCTGTGCCCCGTCGTCGAGCAGGTCGTAGCTCCACGCGATGGCGCCACGGAGTGTCTGCTGCCGTTCCGGGAGATCCCGGGATCCCGCGGTCAGAACGGCGAGATGGTGGTCCAGGCGGGCGAGGATCTGGTCGGGAGCCAGCAACTTGACCCGAGCGGCGGCCAGCTCGATCGCGAGCGGCATCCCGTGCAATCGGGCGGCGATGCCGGCCACGGCAGGCGCGTTGGCGTTGGTGACCGCGAACCCGGGTTTGACCGAGGTGGCCCGCGCGATGAACAGGCGGACCGCTTCGAACTGGGTCAGGGCGTCGACGTCGAACTCGCGGAGCGCGCGCGGCAGATTGAGGCGATCGACTTCGGACAGATGCTCGGTATCCGGTGGGGCGGGCAACCCCGGCACCGGGTACTCCTGCTCGCCGGAGACATGGAGCGCGATGCGCGTCGTCGCCAGGCACGTGACATTGGGGCACCGCCGCAGCAGCTCGGCGACGCTCGGTCCCGCATCGACCACCTGCTCGAAGTTGTCGAGGACGATCAGCAGGCGCCGTTCGAGGATCGCGTCGACCAGGTTGTCGATGGGCGACCTCGAGGTGCGGTCGGCGACGCCACCTGGAGCGACAGGCGC
>JAOUEG010000389.1 GCA_029858845.1 Chloroflexota bacterium
AGGTGGGGGCCGAACCACTTGTACGCGCTACAGGCCAGGAAGTCCGTGTCGATCGCCCGGACGTCGATCGGGCCGTGCGGCGCGTACGCCACGGCATCGACGAACGTGAGCGCCCCGACCTCATGGGCGCGAGCCACGATCTCCGCGACCGGGTTGACCGTCCCGACCGCGTTGCTCGCATAGCCGACCGCCACGAGCCTGGTCCGATCGTTGAGCTTGGATTCGAGGTCCTCGAGGTCAAGCGTCACGTCGTCCAGGTGGACGTCCACCTTGCGGACGGTCAGGCCGCGGTCCTGGGCCATCGCCTCCCAGGTGCTGACATTGGCCTCGTGGTCGAGGGTCGTGACAACGATCTCGTCGCCTGGGCGCAGGGTCGCGCCGATGCTCCGCCCGAGATGGAGCGTCAGCGTCGTCATGTTGTAGCCGAACTTGATCTCGTCCGGGCCGGCGGCGCCGAGGAAGTCCGCCACGGCCGCATGCGCCTCGTCGGCCGTGGCGTCACTGGCCTCGCTCGTGGCGAACGCACCGCCGCTGTTGGCGTTGCTGCGCACGTAATAGTCGGCGACCGCGTCGACGACCCGCTGGGGCACCTGGGTGCCGCCCGGTCCGTCCAGGAACACGACCGGCCGGCCTTCCGGCCCGGTTCGTCGCAGGGCGGGGAACTCGGACCGGAGTGCCTCGGCGTCGAAGGCGGGCATGCCCCGCGAGGTCGACATCAGTGCTCCGTCGTGCCGGTGAAGGTCCAGCCGTCGAGGCGCAGGGCGGGCACGACGACGGCGCCCAGCGAGCCCTTGAGGGTCTTGCGCTCGCTTGCCACGGCGACGGTCGCGGCGATCGCATCGAGGTAGCTCTGGGTGAAGCGCAGGTTCTTCACCGGCGCGACGATCCGGCCGTCCTCCACGAGGAACGTCCCGTCGCGGGTCATCCCCGTCACGATCGCCAGCTTCGGATGGACGGGGTTGGTGTAGTGGAACCGGGTCACGAGCAGGCCGCGATCCAAGCCTGCGAGCAGTTCGGATCGAGGAGTCGTGCCCGGGGCCATGATCTGGTTCAGGGGAAAGGGCCCCCACGGGTTGGGGGCGGGCAGGCCGTGTCCCGTCGAGGTGACGCCGTCGCGCGCGGCGGTCTGGGCATCGTAGACGACGCCGCGGCACACGCCGCGCTCCAGCAGCGGGACCCGTTGCTTGGGGACGCCTTCGTAGTCGAACGCCATCGGGAGGCCGGCCGGATCCCGCCCGTCATCCACGATGGATACGAGGTCCGAGCCGATGGTCCGGCCGAGCTCGACGAAGCTGCGTTCCTCCTGGACGGCCAGCGCGGAGAACCCGAGGTAGCCGAGCATGTCCAGGAGGTCGACCACGGCGTATTCCTCGAGGACGACCGGGTAGTCCCCGGCGTCGATCGCGACCGCGTCGGCCGTCGCCCGCGCCTTGTCCGCGGACTCGCGACCCAGCGCCCTGGCGTCGATCGTGGTGGCGTCCACCGCGGCCTGCTCGGCATACCCGGTCCCACCACCGGGGCCCATGGACACGGTCAGGAGCTGGGCGACGGTCCGCGTCCCGCCCGCGCGGATCCCCCGGGAGTTCGCGACAGCCGTCGTCTCCGTGCCCGTGGAGAACGAGCCGTAGGCGGTCACGCCGGCAGCATCGGCGGCAGCGATGACGGCACGCACACCTTCTGCCCTGAGCTCGGGCGAGGCCGCGGCCGTTCCCGCCGCGTACCCGGCCGAGACGGCTTCGATGGGGTGCGGCTCCGGAAGCCCGCCCCAGTCGTCCAGCTCCTCCACGACCCGGGTGATCGCCGCGGCGGTCGCGGCGAGGCGCCGCAGCCCCTCCTCGTCGGAACGATCGGATGAGGCCACGCCGATCCGCTTGCCGGCGACGAATCGGAGGTTCACCAGCGCGTTCGTCTCGGTCACGTTCTGGTGGATCTGGCTGTTGGCGAAGCGCGTCAGGGAGGCGTCCTCGGCCATGACCAGGGCCTCCGCCTCCGTCGCTCCCTCGCGCATCGCGTGGGCCAGGGCGCGATCGGCCAGCTGCAGCGCGTCGTTGGCGCGATCGTCGATCATCGATCGCTCCGGCCGGCCGCTCGGCCGGCCGCCGCGCCGCGGCGGCTCACCACTTGCCCACGCCGACCTGGACGTTGCGAAAGCGCGCCCCCGGGACGGCGTGGCCCACGTGTCCGGTCTGCCCGGGCTCGCCCTTCCCGCAGTTCGGCGTACCGAGCATGACGTAGCTCCGTTCATCGCCGACCGCATCGCACGATCGCCAGAACTCGTACGTGATCCCGGTGTAGGTGGGGTTCTTGAACAGGCGCCCCTTCCTGCCGCCCTTGATCTCGTAGGCGACCTCGGTCGCGAACTGGAAGTTGAGGCGCCGGTCGTCGATCGACCACGATCGATTGGACGACAGGTACAGGCCGTCGTCCGTATCCGCGACGATCTCGTCCAGGCTCATCCCCGGCTGCGGGAGGAGGTTGATGTTCGTCATGCGGATGAGCGGGATGCGGTTCCAG
>JAOUEG010000047.1 GCA_029858845.1 Chloroflexota bacterium
AGGCGGACGAGATAGTGGGTGAACCGCGAGTCGCCCAGGGTGGCCAGCGTCTCCGAGACCACCCCCGGTCTTCGCTCGTCGCCGACATCGAACGCAGTCAGCAGGACCCCCACGACCGCGTTCGCCGCCCGCTCGGCATCGGCTCCGTGGATATCGCGGTAGCGCTCGATCGTCACCCCGGGAGCCGGCACCCGCGACAGCGCGGAGCGGGCGGCGGCATCGTTCGTGGCCACCATGAGGTGGCCCGGGCCGGCGTCCTCGAAGCCATTGGCCACGAGCCGGTCGTATACGTCGGTCGGAGAATCGTGGGGCGGGAGCAGCCACACGTGGGGCTGCCGCCCGATACTCGCGAACAGGATCCCGATCTCCGCGAGTCGTCGATCGAAGTCCCGTGGGTCGGAAGGGAACTGGACCGCCTCGAGCCGATTCCAGAACGGCTCAGGGTCGACCGTGTCATGGAGGAGGATCGCGTCGCCGAGTTCCCGGATGATCCGGTCGGGCACCGCGTGGACGGCCGCCTCATGGCGGAGCAGGCGGAGGACCAGCGATGTCGGGATCCCTGACGTCATCGCACAACCTTACGAGAACCGTCAGCGATCTTCGGGCGGACGGGCGGACGAGGTCATGCCGCGTGGATGGTCCGGCGCCCAAGGGGCGTCAGGAGTCTCAGGCGTGCCGCTCGACGAGGAACGCCGTCGCGCCCGACGGCAGCTCGAGTTCCTCGGGCACGGGGAGGCCGGCGGCCGCGAACCACGCCTCGAACTCCTCGCGGGAGGCGAGCGCCGTACCCTGGAACAGCTCGTCCAGCTGGACCCCCGCGATCAGCTCGCCGTGGCGGGATCGGAACTCCTCCCGCCTCGACGGGAGCGGCCAGTCGAGCACGAGGATCCGGCCGCCGGGCTTGAGCGCCGTCCAGGCCCTCCGCAGGACGTCCGCCGGGTCCTGGAGCTGATGCAGCGCGTACTGGAAGTAGACGAGATCGTACGCACCCACGTCGGCGGTCGACGTGGACGTCCCTTCGCGGATCGAGATCCGGTCCGCCAGCCCAGCCTCGGCGATGGCGGTCCGTGCTCGTGCGACCGAATCCGACTCGGACTCGACGCCCACGAGTTCGAGTCCCGGGAACCGGCGGGCCATCGCGACGAGCCAGCGACCGCCGCCACAGTGCACGTCCGCGACCCGACCGCCTCGGGAGAGATCCGCGACAAGCTGGGGCAACAGCCCGAGGGCTTCCTGGAAGAAGACCGCGATGTCCTGGCGAGTGAGTCGCTCGATGGCCCGGCGATAGCGGTCCGGCCGGTCGCGGATCGGTTCCCCGCTGCGGAAGAACTCGCTCATCCCGTCCCAGTCCATGGAGGCAACGACGGCATGGACGAACTGCCCACCCAGGTAGTCGGCCCGGTCGCCTTCGAGCAGGATCCCGGCAACGGCATCGTCCAGGGTGAGCCGGCCGTCATCCAGCACGACCAGACCGTGAGCGTCCACGGCCCACGCCCAGGTCTCGACCGCCGGGCGGTGGTGACCCGTCGAACCGGCGAGATCGCCCGGTGTGATCCCCGCTTGGCCGGCTGCTCGGATCGCGGCGAACAGGCCGAGCTCGAGGCCCAAGTAGACCAGCCAAGTCCGGTGGAAACCGCCGAGGCTCTCGATGAGATCGTCGAAGCGGTCGTCGTTGGCCATCGCCACGGATTGTCGCATGGCCCGAGGGGCCCGGCCCCGCGTACCGTACGGTGATGCAACGCTTTCGCGGGCGCCGACGTTCTGGGGGGTGATGGATACGAACGGCTCCGGTCCGGATGGAGCGCACGATGCCGAAGCTCGCCTCATCGATGCCCTGGCGGCAGACGTCGATGCCGCCTTCCCACAGGTCGTGGCCGAGCATCAGGACCGCCTGTACACCATCGCACTGCGCATGCTGGGCGATCCGCACGACGCCGAGGAGGCGACCCAGGACGCCCTGGTTCGCGCCTATCGCGCCCTCGCCGGATACGAAACGGCGCGGATCCTCGATCTGCAACTGCGCGCTTGGCTGACGACGATCGTGCTGAACGGCTGCCGGAGCCGCCTCGGCCGTATGGCGAGGCGAGGATCGGCATCGTCATCCCTCGATGACGTGTCCGAGTCGGCCGCCCCACGGACGCACGACCGCTATTCGCCCGAGTCGATCGTCCATGCGGCGGCCGAGCGGGACGCCTGGGGACAGCGCCTGCTGGGCCTGCCGCCGGCGCAGCGATCCGCGGTCATCCTCCGGCACGTCGATGGCCTGTCCTACCCGGAGATGGCGATCGCCCTCGGCCGACCCGAGGGAACGGTGAAGGCGCACGTCCACCGCGGCATCGCCCGCCTGCGCACGATCCTCGAGGCCGAGGTGGGACCCCAGCATGAGGAGATGACCGCATGACGATCACCGATCGGTCCATCGAGATCGCGCTCACGGACCTGGCCGTGGCGGCACCACCCGGCATGCGGGCGGATGTGCTCGTGCGAGCCGGGCTGGCAGACCGCTACGGTCGCGTCCCCTCCCCCATCGGTCCGCTGGTGGTCGCATGGAACGGGCTCGGCGTCGCGCTCGTCAGTTCCGACCCGGACGATGCCTCCTTCGAGACCCTGCACCTGGCCGTGACCGGTCGCCCGGCGCTGCCCGCGAGCGGCGGCCTTCCGGGCGGACTGGCCGCCGCGATCGCTCGGCGGCTGGACGGCGACAAGCGGGCCAGGATCGACCTGGACCTCCGCGGCCACACGGCCTTCGAGCGGGATGTCTGGCGCAAGGCCCTCGAGATCCCTCACGGCGAGGTCCGTCCCTACGGGTGGATCGCGGCGGAGATCGGTCGGCCGCGAGCCGTGCGAGCGGTGGGCACGGCACTGGGGCACAATCCGGTGCCACTCCTGGTCCCCTGTCACCGCGTCGTCCGTGCCGACGGCACCATCGGCCAGTATTCGCTCGGCGGCCCCGAGAACAAGCGGACGATCCTGCGTAGCGAAGGCTTGGATCCGGATGCCCTGGAGCACCTCGCGGCCGCCGGCATCCGGTACATCGGCTCGGATACGACCGGCGTCGTGTGCCTTCCGGCCTGCCGCCACGCCCGCCGGATCAGTGCTTCGCACCGGAAGGCGTTCCGCTCCCTGGACGACGCGGAGGCCGCAGGCTACCGGCCGTGCCGGGTGTGCCGACCGGCATCGGGCGCGTCCGTGGCTGCGTGAGCCGGGACCGTGGTGACAGCGGCCCACCGGCGGGCCGCCAGCGCCGATACGGCCCGCGGGCGTCCGTCCGGGCGGTCAGGCTTCGGACAGGACCGTCCGCGAGACTCGTCGAGCCAGGGCCATCGCGGTCAGCATCGGGTTGACGCCAAGCCCGGTCGGGAAGAGCGAGGTGTCCGACACGTAGAGACCGCGGACGACCGCGTCATTCCGTTCCCCGACCCTGACCCGGCCGGCGGGATCACACACGTGACCGCGAGGATCCGCACCCATCCGGGCGCTGCCCATCTGGTGGGCCGAGAACACCGTCCCGCGGTTGGGCGAGAAGTCGAAGGCGGCGAGCCGCTGCAGGTAGGCGTCGAAGGCGCCCTCGCCGGCATCGGCGGCGCCACGAAACCAGGCCGGCCGCGTGCCGGCGGCCATGATGTCGACGGCGCCGCCGGCTCGAGCGATCCGGGCCGTGCTCACGAGGGCATGCCGCAGCGTCGCGATGCCCGTGTCGTCGAGTGCGTAGTCGATGCGAACGCGGCCGGCCTTGGTCAGCGTCGTGCGACCCTCGCCACCGTCGCGTGTCACGGCTAGGACCGCGCCGAGGTGGCGGACGTCGGACATCAGCGCCGCGTGCTCGGTCGCTCCCTCCCACGGCACGGCCAGCGCCACCAGCCCCGGGTGGCCCGGCGCCGATTCGATGACATACCCGGCTCGCCCCGGCACGCTGTCGATGAACTGGAGTGACTTGGCTGCCTGCATCGTCCCGAGCCACAGGTCGACCGGTGTCGGCATCCGGGTGATCACGCCGGACACCGGGTGGATGCGCAGGTGCCGGCCGATCGCCGGGTGCTCGAGACCCGAGCCCTGCAAGATGGCTGGCGTCCGCAGGGCCCCGGCAGCCAGCACGACCTGCCGGGCGAGCACGCGCAGGCGACGGACGCGGACGCCGCCTGGAGCATTCGCATCGTCGATCGGCTCACCGGTCGTCGGATCCGGCACGACGGCCAGTCCCTCCGCACCGACCGCGCGCCCACCCTCCAGCAGGACGCGCGTCACCCGGACGCGCGGCACGATCCGAGCGCCCGCGCTGAAGGCTTCCGCCAGGTGACCCTGGATGCCGGACCGCTTCGCTCCCCGCCGGCACCCGAATCCACAGCTGCCGCAATCGTCGCAGCCGGCGCTGTTGCGACGGATCGGACCGGCCTCCCAGCCGAGCGCCGCGGCGCCGCGCAGGATCAGCTCGTCCTTCGGTGGGATGAAGGTCGCGTCACTGACCTGGAGCTCGGCCTCGAGGGCGGCCACGTCAGCCCCCCATTCCTCCGCATCACCCAGGCCGTCCAGGCCGTCCGACCGCCGCCATTCCTCGCGGACACTCGCCGGCGCGGCGATCGTCGTCATCCAGTTGACGAGCGTGCCGCCGCCGACGCCGGATCCCGCCAGCAGCGTGGCGGCTCCGTCCCAGGTGGCGAGCAGGCCGTGGTTGAGGTAAAGCCGCGCGAAGGCATCGAGTTCGTCGCCCGGCATCGAGGCCTCGTCGACGAACGGGCCCGCCTCCAGCACGACGACGGAGCGACCGGCACGGGCGAGAGCAGCCGCGGAGACCCCGCCCCCGGCGCCGGAGCCCACGATCACGACATCCGCCTCGAGCGTCAGCGGGTCGTCCGGAGCTCCGCTGGCGAACGGCAGGGCGAACGGCACGATCGTGGTCGGAGCGGCGGCGAGCGGCGGCCACTGCGGTCGATAGCCGATCGCCGCATGGCGCGGGTTCGGGGTGCCGGGAAGGCCGGGAAGGCCGGGGTCAGCGTAGGCCAGGAACGTGGCGAGCTTGCGCAGGCTGCTGAACGCCGACCGTCGCTGCGGGATGCGCGACGAGGCCCACGACCGCAGGTACGCCTCGCGGCGAGGTCGGTCCATCTCCGAGAATCGCCTGAACCCGGCACCCAGGGCAGCATTCGCGGCGGGCGACTCCATGGCTCGTAGCACGATGCGAAGCTGGCTCACCTGGGCCGGATCGGCCGCACGCTGCAGGGCCTGGAGCAGCAGTGCCGCCGTGCGGTCCGCTCCGCCGGCCACGAAGGTGTCGCACAGCGCCTCGACCGTCCGGATCTCCCGAGCTGTCCAGTCAGGTCCGACGCGCCCGCCCCCGGCCGCCGTCACGTCCGCGGTCGTTCCCAACCCTGCGCCGGCCATGGCTCGCAGCGGAGGGGTCGATCCTCGCGATAGGCCAGCGCATAGTCCGCCTGGATGAGCGTGTGGAGCTGGCTGGTTCCCTCGTAGATCACGGCGGCCTTGGAGTTGCGCAGGTAGCGCTCCACCGGGAACTCGTTGGAGTAGCCGTTTGCCCCATGGACCTGGATGGCGTCCAGGGCGGCCTGGACCGAATGATCCGTGGCGTGCCACTTCGCCATCGATGTCTCTCGGGTATTGCGGAGACCCTGGTTCTTGAGCCAGCCGGCGCGCCACACCAGCAGGCGTCCGATCTCGGTCCCGCGGACCATGGTCGCGATCATCTGCTTGACGAGCTGGTGGCGGCCGATCTCCTCGCCGAACGTCTGGCGCTCGTGCGCGTACTTCACGCTCGCATCCACACACGCCTGCGCGAGCCCGACCGCCCCGGCGGCGACCGTGTAGCGACCCTGGTCGATGGCGCTCATGGCGATGAGGAAGCCCTCGCCCTCCTCGCCGATCCGGTGCTCGACCGGGACGCGCACGCCATCGAGGTTGATCAGACCGGTGTTCCCGGCACGGATCCCGAGCTTGCCGTGCAGGGTACCCGTGGTCAGCCCGTCCATGCCGCGCTCCAGCAGGAACGCCGTGACGCCCTTGTGCCGCTTCGCGCGATCCACCGTGGCGAAGACGAGGAAGTGGTCGGCGAGGTCCGCCAGGCTGATCCACAGCTTCTGGCCGTTCAGGACGTAGCTGTCGCCGTCGCGCCTGGCCGTCGTCTGGAGCGCGGCGGCGTCCGTCCCGACCCCGGGTTCGGTCAGCGCGAACGTCGCCAGCTTCTCGCCCCTGGCCTGAGGGACGAGCCAGCGGCGGCGCTGCTCCTCCGTGCCCCATTGCAGCAGGGTCAGCGAGTTCAGACCGACGTGGACGCTCTGGACGACCCGGAACGAGGTGTCCGCGCGCTCGAGCTCCTCGCACAGGATCGCGAAGCTGATGTAGTCCATCCCCGAACCCCCGTAGGCTTCGGGGATCGGGGCGCCGAGGAAGCCCAGCTCGGCCATCGTGCCGAACAGCTCGCGGGGGAAGCCGGAGCCTTCGTCCCAGCTGCGGATGTTCGGCAGGATCTCCGTCTCCGCGAAGGCACGGGCGGCGTGCTGGACCAGCTTGTTCTCGTCGGTGAGCGTGAAGTCGACCATGGCGGCATCGTACGCGGGCGAGTGCCTTCGCGTCGGCCGTCGGGCCGATACACTCCGGAGCATGGACACTGCCTCGAACCTCACCCCGGTGCTCGGTCGCTATTTCGAGCGCGAATGGAGCCATGGAGCCGGGCACCGGCTCTACGACACGGACGGCCGGGGATACCTTGACTTCGCCAACGGCATCGCCGTCACGGCGCTGGGGCACACCCATCCGCGCGTGACCGCGGCCATCCACGCTCAGGTGGACCGGCTGATCGGCCCGATCTCGGCGATCGGCTTCACGGAGCCGATCTCGCGCCTCGCGACGGAGATCTCGAAGACCTTTCCGGAGCCGCTCGACTCCGTCTTCTTCCTGAACTCGGGCTCGGAGGCCATCGACGGCGCCCTCAAGCTGGCGCGACGCGTCACCGGCCGACCGGGGATCATCGCCTTCCGCGGAGGGTTCCACGGCCGGACGTGGGGCGCGACTTCGGTGACCAGCTCATCCCTCAACTATCGGACCGGCTACGAGCCGCTCCTCCCGGGTGTCCAACTCACGACGTTCCCCGCGGCCTACCGTGGATTCGGTGGTGACGAAGAGGCGGCCGTCGCCGGAGCGATGCACGATCTGCGCGCGCTGACATCCAGCGTGCTCCCGGCCACGGCAGTGGCGTCGATCCTGATCGAGCCGGTCCAGGGCGAAGGTGGCTTCAACCCGGCCCCGCCCGAGTTCCTGCGCCAGCTGCGGGCCTTCTGCGATGAGCATGGCATCCTGCTCATCGCCGACGAGGTGCAGTCCGGGTTCGGACGAACCGGGAGGATGTGGGCGTTCGAGCACGCCGGCATCGTGCCGGACGTGGTCGTCATCGCGAAGTCGATCGCGAACGGCCTGCCGCTCTCCGCCATCGTTTCGTCGCGCGACCTCCAGGAGCGCTGGGGACGCGGTGCGCATGGTTCGACCTATGCCGGCAATCCGGTCGCCTGCGCGGCGGGTCTCGCCGTCCTGGAGACCATCCACGGGGAGGGGCTCATCGCGAACGCCGCCGCCCGCGGGGCCGAGTTGCGGGCCGGCCTCGAGCGGATCGCCGCGGAAGACGATCGGATCGGCGACATCCGCGGGCCGGGGATGATGATCGGCGTGGAATTCGTTCGCGATCGCGCGACGCGCGAAGCCGACGGGACCCTGCCCGACCGCCTCTCGAGCGCCTGCGCCGACGCAGGCCTCCTCGTCCTGACCTGCGGTCGCCAGCACGAGGTGATCCGCTGGATCCCTCCGCTCGACGTGACATCCGCGGAGATCAACGAAGGGATCGAGATCTTCGGCGAGACCTTGGCGACCATCCCGCACGGCTAGCACGATCGGAACCGAAGCGGCCAGCCCGCACGGAACCGACCGCGTCACGGGCTTGTTGCGGACGTGCTGCGAGCGCTCGGCTGGGCGCCGAGCGCTCGGGAGAGTCGCAGGTTCGGGTGGTCGAGCGTCGGCGGTGGACGTCGACCGTGCCGTGATCTAGCGGTTCTGGGCCAGGAACTTCATCACGTCGTCGAGGCGGAAACGGCGATCGCCCCGCTTGCAGACGCGATAGAAGGGAAGCTCACCCCGGTCGCCCAGCCGCTTCACCGTGTTGACGTGCAGGTGGAGCATCTCGGCGACCTCGGTCGCGGTGAGCATCGGTCCCAGTTCGTTGACGGCCATCGATGCCATGTGGCGTTGCCTCAGTTCTGCGCACTTCTCGACGGTTCCGGTCCCTGGGGTACTCAGGGGTTGGGTCCGGCCCGCTTCGAGGCAGACTGTAGGAGTCCGGACCCACACGCTCCAAGCCGTACTTTGGGGTAGCCGCCAGTACCACGGGGACGCGCCCGGACGGCGTCACCCGCCGCGCGCGATCCGCCGCGCCTTGGCGGTGACGCGAGCGAACTCGCGCAGATGCGTGAGCGGACGGATGTGGGAGGGCTCGCCGGCGTAGATGGTCCGGATGGGGACCCACTCGATCGGCAGGCCCAGCGCGATGCAGCGGGCGATCATCTCCACCTCGAATTCGAAGCCCGCCTCGTCACTCTCGAGGAGACGACGCATCAACGTCCGACCGACGAGCCTGAATCCCGATTGGTTGTCGGGCACCGCCCGCCCGACCGCGGCGGAGACCGCCCAGCCGCCGATCGTGTTCGAGATACGGCGGATCGGAGGCATCTGGGCGAACTGGCGCTTCCCGACCACGAGTTCCGGCCGGGAAGATGCAAACGCGGCCAGGAACAGCGGGATCTCGGCAGGATCGTGCTGGCCATCGGCATCCAGGGTGACGACCGCCGGTGCCCCGCGATCGAGCGCGTAGCGGAAGCCGGCTCGCAGTGCGACACCTTTGCCGGCATTCGGGAGCTGGCGCAGGACCGTGGCCCCGGCCGCCTCTGCCAGCGCTGCCGTGTCGTCCGTCGACCCGTCGTCAACGACGACGACAGGAAGGACCTTGCTCGCGGCCGTCACGACGGCCGCGATGCGGGGGCCCTCCTGGTACGCGGGGATCAGGGCGACGATGCCCTCGGTCGATGACTGCACGACCCCAGTATCGCCGCGGAACGCACCGTTCGGTGGGCCGGCTGCCGATTCTCAGGATCTTCCAAGGATCGCCCTCCAGGGTTGACCATATCGACGCCTTCGAATCCCAAGGCGCGTGAAGACGGAGACCTCTGATGCCATCGCGACATGAACGAGATCCCAACGACGAGATGCGGATCGCGGAGCCGCTGCGGCCCGAGGTGCACGAGAGCGGGCGGCCCAGGCCCGAGGTGGCCGGCAGCGCAAGCGATCAGCCGGTGTCCTATTCCTCTCGAACGGCCGGACCAGGCAAGCTGCGCGTCGGTGCGATCACCGGGGTGGCGGTCGCACTCGCGGTCGGAGCCGTTGCCACGTCCCTGGCTGCGACGCCGGGGCCGTCCTCCGGCGGCGGCGTCGCCACCACGTCGCGAAGCGTCGACGGAGTCAGTGGTCTCGCGCCGGCCCTCGCCCCGGATCCCGTGGTCGACGACCTCGACGGGACATTCGATCACCGCCGGATGGGCCCGGGATTCCGGGAGATCACGATCAGCTCCATCAGCGGGGGCAACGTGAGTCTCAAGACGGACGACGGATGGTCACGAACGATCGCTCTGACGGATTCGGTCAAGGTCACCAAGGGTGGCCAGGAGATCGGCGTCTCCGATCTGTCGGTCGGAGACTCGGTCCGACTGCGCCAGACCCGCAATGACGACGGGACCTACACGGTGGACGCCCTGGTCGTCGTCGTTCCTTCGGTGAGAGGAACCGCCGGCAGCGTCAGCTCGACCGGATTCAAGGTGACGACCCGCGACGGCTCCATCTGGACGATCACCGTGAACGCCTCCACCCAGTACGCCTACGGCAAGGGCGGCGGTTCGCTGTCCGACGTCACGGACGGGGCGGCCGTGACGGTCCTCGGAACGTCGACGGGCGATAACGCCCTGACCGCCCTTACCGTTCGCGTCGCACCGGACCGTGCCGCCGGCGTCGTCAAATCGAAGACATCGGACACCATCGTGATCACGCAACGTGACGGCTCGACGCTGACCGTCCATGTCGATGCCGACACGACCTACCGCGTCGGCGGCGTGGCGACGGCAGGTCTCGGTGACGTCGCCGTCGATATGTCGATCGGCGTCGCCGGACGGGCCCGGTCCGACGGCTCCATCGACGCAGACGCCATCATGGCCGAAAGCGGCCCCAGCATGTTCC
>JAOUEG010000390.1 GCA_029858845.1 Chloroflexota bacterium
CCCCGGACGTCGCCGGCTGGATCGCGATGGGCCTCCTCGGCTGGCTGGCCCTGGCGGCGTGGGCCGCCCTGACGTTCCTGGCATCCGCCGCGACCGGCTCGATGGCCGCCGCTGCCGGTCTCGGCTTCGTCGCGTTGCTCGTGCTCTCGGTCGTCGCCGTCGTGCCGGCGATCGCCCGCTGGACACCCGCCGGTCTCACGGATCCCGCCGCGGCCCTGGCGACGGGGCAGGCGTCCGTCGGCGACCTGGGTTGGGATCTGTGGTCGCCGGTCCTGGCCACGATCGCCCTGATCGCTCTCGCCCTGATCGCCTCGTTCGTCATCTTCCGGCGTCGCGAGCTGTAGACCCGCGGCGACGACCGGGGTCAGATGACGCCCGCGGAGCGCAGGCGCTCGATCTCGCCGTCCTCGTAGCCGAGTTCCGAGAGCACCTCGACGGAGTGTTCCCCGAGCAGCGGCGGCGGTGCCTGGATCAGTCCCGGGGTACGCTCGAACCGGAGCGGGAGGCCAGCCTGGCGCAGCACGCCGAGCGCCGGATGCTCCACCTCCACGACCATGTCAAGCGCCGCCGCCTCCGGCGAGGCGAAGGCCGCCAGGACGTCGGCGATCGGCCCGGACGGCACGTCGGCGCCCTCGAGTTCCATCAGCCATTCGGCCGAGGATCGCGCGGCGAACCGCTCGGCCAGGATCACCCGCAGCTCGGCCCGATGGTCGACGCGGTCCCCGTTCGTGGCGAATCGCGCGTCCGTGGTGAGCGCGGGCAGGCCGATCACACCGCACAGGCGGGGCCACTGCCGCTCCGACCCGACCGCGACGGCGATCTCACCATCGGATGTCGCGAAGGTCTCATAGGGGACGATGTTGGGATGCGCGTTGCCCCGGCGGACCGGCGGCTGGCCGGTGACGAACGCGTTCTGGGCCTGATTGACGAGGATGGCCAGGGTGGACGCGAGGAGCGACACGTCCACGCGTTGGCCGGGCGCCTCCACGGCCCCCGAACGATCGCGCTCGATGATGGCGGCCAGGATCCCGATCACGGCATAGAGCCCGGTGACGACGTCGCTGATGGCGACGCCGACCTTGGTCGGGTGCCCGCTGTCCTGGTCGGCATCCCCCGTGATCGACATCAATCCGCCGACGGCCTGGATCACGAAGTCGTAGCCGGGTCGCTCCGCTGCCGGTCCGACCGTGCCGTAGCCGCTCACGGCCAGGTGGACGAGACGGGGGTTGATGGCGCGCAGCACCGGCTCGTCGAATCCGAGTCGGGCCAGCCCGCCCGACCGGAAGTTCTCGACCAGGATGTCCGCGTCCGCGAGCAGCCGGCGCAGGACCTCGGAAGCCGCAGGGGCCTTGAGGTCGAGCCGAAGGGATCGCTTCGCCCGGTTCACGGCAAGGTAGTAGGCCGCCGTCCGGGTCCCCGCGGCGGGATCGCCGACCCACGGCGGGCCCCAGCCACGGGTCGCGTCACCCTCGGGCGGCTCCACCTTGACCACGTCCGCTCCGAGGTCGGCCAGGATCATCGTGCAATACGGGCCGGCCAGAACGGAGGAGCAATCGACGACCCGGAGGCCGTTCAGTGGACCAGCTGAGGACGGTGGCATGTCGGATCGGATGGTAGCGCCCCGAGGGACCGGAGCTGGGTTCAGCGGGATCGGCGAGCGCGAGCCGGCCGGTCCGAGCCGGACCCGACCCTAGTCGATCGCACCGGTCGTCGGCGTGTCGATCCAGCCCGACGAATCGTCCCACGTGACCTCGAACCGACGCATCCGATCGCGGTTCAGCACGACGGTCCCGAGACGGCGGGCTTCGCCCTCGCCGGCCCCTCCGCCCTCCGGCCGATCCACCCAGGCATCGGTCAACGGCACCATCGGGGGGCGATGGTGGATCGCCGCCAACGGGTCCTCGCCCGGGATCGCGTGGAGCTGACCACGGACGCGGTACGGCCCGACCGTCACGGCCACCGGATAGGCTCGCGTCCGCTGCCGCAGAGCCGCGTCCCCCCGCGGACCCGCCGCCTGGACCAGGATCAGCTCATCACGGGCGATCGGCAGATCGCGCAGCTCGAACGCCTGGCCGTCGGAGAGCCGTTCGACGACCACGTCGGTGAGCTCGAGCACGGTGCCCTCATTCAAGAGATCGGTCATCCGGCTGCGCGTCAGCCGGATCCGCCCGACGACGAGGCTGTCGTCCCCGTAGGCAAGGAAATCGACCAGCGGGGACGGCGCCGGGACTTCACCCGCGTCTGGAGCGGTGCGGAGCGCGCCACTGGGTCGCGGGGAGACCGCGCGAGGGTCGAGGATGGACGCGAGCCGGCGTCCGATCTCCTGCATCATGCCGATCATCGTGCCGCTCGCGAGGCACACGTCCATCTCCCCCTGAGGTACCAGCGGCCGCGCCACGGTGTCCGCTGGCACCGGTGCACCGGTGCACGTCCCAGGACCCTATAGGCCGAAGGTCAGGAGGATGCTGTCCAGGTTCGTCGCCAGATCCCACAGGCCGACCGCGATGAGC
>JAOUEG010000391.1 GCA_029858845.1 Chloroflexota bacterium
GCCCCGGGCCAGACCTCCTCCACCCCGCTGATGAATGCCTCCACCAGCGCGTCGTACTCGGCGCCACGCAGGCGGGGAGCCCGATGGCCGAGGTAGAGCGGGTCCGCCAGGAGGGCCGCGTTGTCCGTCCCGACGTCGAGCGAGACCGGCAGGGTCAGGGATGGATGGATGCCGCAGGCGGCCGTGTACAGCGCGAGCTTGCCGATCGGGATCGCCATGCCGCCGGCGCCCTGGTCGCCCAGGCCCAGGATGCGCTCGTTGTCCGTCACGACGATGAGCCGGACGTCCTCATACGGGCCCTGCCGAAGGATCTCGGGGATCCGGTGCGAATCGTCCGGCGTGATCCAGGTCCCGCGGGTGCGGCGCAGGATGTGGCTGAACATCTGGCAGGCACGTCCCACCGTGGGCGTGTAGACGATCGGCAGGAACTCCTCGAGGTGCCCCACGAGCAGGTGGTAGAACAGGGTCGCGTTGCGGTCCTGGAGCGCGGCCAGCCCGATGTATCGCTCCAGGTCGCCCGCCTTCACCCGGAGGTGCTCCACCTCCAAGGCGACCTGTTCCTCGATGGTCAGCACCCGGACCGGCAGCAGACCGTGAAGCCGGAAGGCGTTGCGCTCGTCGTCCGGGAAGGCGAGATCCTTGTTCAGCAGACGGCTGCTCAGGAGAGCCGTGCCATCAACGGCGATGTCGGCCGGCCTTCCGGCCGCGATGGCGTCGAACGGGGCGGGGAGGGGTCGCATGTCTTCGTCGAGGATACGCGTCCGCGGGATGGCCGGAGGGGCGGACTGACGGGACCCGGGCCGTCATGGAACGACCCCGGTCCTCCGAGGAGGACCGGGGTCGTGTCGAGCGGGGAGGGAGGCGGCTACGGGAGCAGCACCGTGTCGATGACGTGGATGATCCCGTTGCTGGTCTCGATGTTCGCCACGATGATCTTCGCGTCGTTGACGTAGGCGTCGCCACCCTGGACGGAGGGGGTCAGGAACCCGCCGTTGAGGGTCTTGATCTCGTCGCTGCCGAGTACCGCGCCGGACAGCTTGCGGCCGGGGGCGACGTGGTACTTCAGGATGCTGACGATCTGGTCGGAGGTCAGCGTGGCAGGATCGACGACCGCGAACAGCTTCGCGAACGCGTCATCCGTGGGCGCGAAGACCGTGAGCTGGCGATTGCCGTCGAGCGTATCGGCCAGGCCGTAGCCCGTCACGAGAGCGATCAGGGTGTCGAACTGGCCGGCAAGCGGGCCGGAAGCGTTGGCCGCGACGGCGGTCTCCACGATGCTCGGTCCGGCTCGTCGGGCGCTCACTGGAGCGGCCACGACGCCGACGATCAGGGCTCCCGCGAGCAGGCTGAGGGCGATACGGCGCATGGGTTGGGTTCCTCCATTGGTCTGCAGGGCGATGAGCCGGTCGGGGGACGTGCTCACCCACCAGTTCGCGCGGTACCGGGGGGCGGATTGGGTCCCGGTGACCAGGCGCACCACGAACGGGCGCTCGCGCGGGCCCCGACGGAGCGCTCCGGCACGGCCATGACGCGGCGTTCCCGGACACCCTGTGCGAGGGTGTCCGGGAGGTCTAGAATCCGATCCCGACAGGGGTCCCTGCCCAAATGGGACACCCAGCTCGGATGGAGGGGTCATGGACATCTCATTGGAAGGGATCATCGTCGGCCTGCTGGCCATCGCCATCGGCGCGGCGTGGGCCACCTACGGGTTGAAGGCCTTCACGATCCTGCTGCCGTTCTGGGCGTTCTTCGTCGGCCTGCTGGCCGGCGCCAACTGGGGCCAGGAGTTCCTGGGCGAGGGCTTCCTCGGCACGACCACCTCGTGGGTGATCGGGCTCGTCTTCGGCATCGTCCTCGCGGTGCTCAGCTACTTCTGGTACTACCTGGCGATCGTCCTCCTGGGGGGTGCGGTCGGCTACACGCTCGGCGCCGGGCTGATGTTCGGCCTGGGCCTCGAGGGCTTCCTGTCGATCATCGTCGGCCTCATCGTCGGCGCGGTCTTCGCGATCGGGATCTTCGTGACGGGAGCACCGATCTTCCTGGTCATCATCCTGTCGGCCCTCGGCGGCGCGGCGGGTATCGTCAACGGTGCCCTCATCTTCCTCGGACGCATCCAGTTCGAGGACGTGCAGTACGGCCTGATGCAGGGCCTGTGGAAGGACGGCGTCATCGCCATCGGCGCCTGGCTCGTCCTCGCCATCCTCGGCTTCGGCTATCAGTGGCGGGACGTTTCCCGCACCGCTGCGGACATGGGCGCGCCCGGCGTCGACCGCACGGCCTACCGCATCGCCTGACGGGGCTCGCGTGACCGATCACGCGGCCCAAAGCCTCATCGCCGCGATCGACCAGGGGACGACGAGCAGTCGCTGCATCCTGTTCGATCGCGGCGGGCGGATCGCCGCCAGCCACCAGCTGGAGCACCGCCAGATCACGCCCCGCCCGGGATGGGTGGAGCACGATCCCGACGAGATCATCGAGCGCGTCCGGACCTGCGTCCGCATCGCCC
>JAOUEG010000392.1 GCA_029858845.1 Chloroflexota bacterium
TTCATCCGTCGCGAGTACGACGACCAGGCCCAGGAGCTGCTCGTTCGCGAGGACGCGATCATCGGGGGTCCTCATCGGGACCAGCGGGTCGTCGTGCCCGTCAACGGGATCAACCGCGCCGTCATCCAGGCGGTCAATTTCGGGCGGACGATGAGCGCCGACCTGCGCGCGGTCTTCGTGACCGAGGACCCGGAGCTCGGAGATTCCTTCCGTGAGCGCTGGGAGCGGCAGGTCCCGGGCGTGCCGCTGGTGGTCGTCCAGTCGCCGTACCGAGCCGTCATCTCGCCGGTGATCGCCTATCTCGACGTCCTCGACCAGGCGTGGCCACCGGACAAGGAGCTCCCGATCACGATCGTCGTGCTGCCGGAGTACGTGGCGCGCCACTGGTGGGAGCGGTTGCTGTACAACCAGACCGCCAAACGGCTGAAGGCCGCCATCGTCGGTCGCGAGCACACGGTCATCGCGGACGTCCCGTACCGACGGGCACCCTGACCGAGGATCCGGATCCGGTCGAGTCGTCACTCGGCCAGCATCGGCCGCCCGACTGGTGCAGGCCACGGTGGTATCGTGCGTGACGATGCCCGATACCGACCACCCCGCTTTCCGACGCGCAGTCGTCGCCCTCAATGGCGGCTCCAGCGATGCCCGGATCGTTCGCCTCGTCGCCGACTACGCCACCCGCGCCAAGGCCGAGGTCATCGCCATCCATGTCGTCGAGATCGACTGGACCCTCCCGCTCGATGCCGACATCGCCGGTCGCTCTGAGGACGTCCAGCGCGTCCTGGACGTCGCCGAGGCGATCGCCGAGCGCGCCAAGCTGGCCCTCGAGCCGGTCCTGTTGCAGGCGCGCGATGTCGGCGCGGCGATCGTCGATGAGGCGACCGAGCGCGACGCGGACCTGATCGTGGTCGGACTTCCCTATCGCATGCGGTTCGGCGGCGACTTCGCCATCGGCCGGACCATCCCGTACATCCTGCAGAACGCCCCGTGCACGGTCTGGGTCGTGCGCGAGCCGATGAGCGAGGAACCATCGTGAAGATCGTGATCGTCGGGTGCGGGCGCGTCGGCGCCTCGGCAGCCGAGCTTTGGGACGCCGCCGGCCACGAGGTCGTCATCCTGGACATCAGCACGAGCGCGTTCGAGCGCCTGCCTCCCACGTTCGGGGGATCCGCCATCCGCGGCGACGGGACGGACGAAGACGTGCTGCGCCGTGCCGGCGTCGAGGGAGCCGACGTCTTCCTGACCCTGACGGAGGGCGACAATCGCAACATCATGGCCGCCCAGGTCGCTGCCGAGGCGCTCGGCGTGGGCCAGGTCATCGCCAAGATCAACGACCCGGTCCGGGCCAACGCCTATGCCGAGATCGGGATCGCGACCCTGTGCCGGACGGGCCTGATGCTGGACGCGATCGATGCCGAGATCGGGCTCCCACCGTCGGGGCTTCCCGGACTGCAGCCTTCGATCGGGAATCGCCATCCGGGTGGCGAGCACGAGGATCAGGGTGATCGCGCTCGATCGCCCAGCGACGTGGCCGCCCCGGGCGCGCCCGTGGAGGCCTGAGAGATGTTCGTGCTGGTCGTGGGCGGCGGCAAGGTCGGGTACTACCTGGCAAAGGAGTTGATCGACTCGGGCCACGAAGTCGCCCTCATGGAGAAGGACCCCACCCGGGCGCGCCAGATCGCGAACGAGATCGGCTCCATCGTCATCGCCCACGACGGCTGCGAGGGCAAGTACCTCGGCGAAGCCGGCTGCAACCGGGCGGACGTCGTCGCAGCCGTGACCGGCGACGATGAGGACAACCTGGTCATCTGCCAGATGGCGAAGCACCACTTCGACGTGCCGCGCACGATCGCCCGGGTCAACAATCCCAAGAACGAGGTGCTGTTCCGGCACCTCGGCGTGGACGAGCTCGTCAGCCCCACCCGGATGATCCTCGGCTCGATCGAGCAGGACATCCCGGTCCACGAGCTGCTCCATCTCGCCGCACTTGGCGAGGGTGAGCTCGAGCTGATCGAGGCGCACCTGCAGCCCGGCTCGCCGGCCATCGGTCGGTCGCTGCGCGACCTCGACATCCCCGAGAGCTGCTCGCTGTTCGCGGTCGTCCGCAACGGTGTGGCGACGCCGCTCCTGCCGGAGAGCATCCTGCAGGAGGGCGACAAGGTCATCGCCATCGGCAAACCGGATGCCGAGAGCGCACTGCACGGACAGCTGATCGGCGACCCGGAGGCCTTCGCCGCCGGCTGATCCAGCGGGTCCACGGCCGGCCGCCGTCTGCCCGTCGAGGGTGCGTATCCCTCCAACACTGCTGGCACCCCGCGGTGTTTGTCGGGGCGGGGGCACTCGCGCTCAAGACGGGAGCGCGGGGCTCGCCCTGCCCTCGATTCAGGAATCTCAATCCCAGATATGCGCAGATGTCTTGACAATGATGTTGTCAGGCTTCTAGCATCCACTTGTGTCCGGCGACGCGGTGTCGTCGGGATCCAAACCAACCGTG
>JAOUEG010000048.1 GCA_029858845.1 Chloroflexota bacterium
AACTCGTCCGCGAGGCCGAGGCGGCCGATGCGACGACCCCGATCGCGTCAGCGGAGGTGGCGCCCCCCGGGTTCATCAATCTCCGCCTGCACGGCGATGCGTACGCCGCCATCGTCGACGCCATCGACCGGGAACCCGGGGAGTGGGGGCGGGTCGACCCCATCCGGTCACGGCGCGTCAACGTCGAGTTCGTCTCGGCCAATCCCACCGGCCCGCTGACGATCGGGAACGCCCGTGGGGCCTTCGTCGGCGATCTGCTGTGTCGGGTGCTCGAGGCCGGTGGCCAGGACGTGACGCGCGAGTACTACTTCAACGATTCGGGCGCCCAGGTGAGCCACCTCGGAGCCTCCGTCGTGGCCGCTCGGCAGGGGCGGCCCGTCCCGGACGATGGATACAAGGGTGCCTACGTGGAGGACCTGGCAGGCGACGTCCCCGAGGACGTGTGGGCGGCCGCGGTCGCCGAAGGAGCGGATGGCGCGGACATCGTCGGCCGCTGGGCCGCGGCCCGGGTCAGGTCGGGCATCGAGGCGTCGCTGTCGCATCTGGGGGTTCGATTCGACGTCTGGACGAGCGAGGCCAGGCTCCACGACGAGGGCTGGGTAGAACGCGCTGTCGGCCGCCTACGAGAGCACGGTCATGTCTACGAGCAGGACGGCGCCCTATGGTTCCGATCGACCGCATTCGGCGACGACAAGGACCGGGTGATCTACCGGGCAGACGGCCGGCCCACCTATTTCGCCGCCGATATCGGATACGTCACCGAGAAGTTCAGCCGCGGGTTCGACCATCTCATCTATATCTGGGGCGCCGACCATCACGGCACGGTCGCGCGCCTGCGCAACGCCGCCGAGGCGATGGGCTACGACCGGTCCGCCGTCCAGATCCTTCTCTACTCGTGGGTCCGGTTCGTCCGCGACGGGGCGGAGGTCTCGATGTCCAAGCGCGCCGGCGAGTTCATCACGCTCGACGAACTGTTGAGCGAGGTGGGCGTGGACGCCGCTCGCTGGTTCTTCGCCTCGCGCGGGCACACGAGTTCGATCGACTTCGACATCGAGCTCGCCAAAAAGCAGTCCAATGAGAACCCCGTGTACTACGTCCAGTACGCCCATGCCAGGATCGCGTCGATCCTGCGCAAGGCCGCCGAGGCCGGCCTGGCCCCGGCAGCGTCCGTGGCCGGCACGCTGGGCGACGATTCCCCGGCGGAGGCGCTCCTGGCTCGCGCGATCGTTCGACTCCCCGAGGTGGTCGAGGATGCCGTCGCTGCGGAGGAGACCCAGGGGGTCACGGCGTACGCCACCGAACTGGCCACGGCGTTCCACGCGTTCTACCGCGACGCTCGCGTCATCGATCGGGAGGCGCCGGGCCGGTCGGCCACGCGGCTGGCCCTGGTGCGGGCCGCTCAGGTAACGCTGGCCAACACCCTCGGATTGCTGGGGATCTCCGCGCCCGAGTCGATGTAGCCTGGACCCGGCGAAGGTCAGACCCCGGTCGCGCCGAGCACCTGGTCCAGCGCCAGCAGCGTGTCCTGGTCGGAGGCGATCAGGATCGTCACTTCCGTGCCACCCGGCGCGGCGATCCGGGCGGGGTGTGGCAGACCCCGGATCGCGATCTGCGCCGCATCCGTGAAGGAGACCGCGTCGGCGACGCTATCCCACGTGCTGCGCATGACCACGGCCCAGCGATCATTCGGGCCGCTCAGGACGGACAGGCGATCCCCGCCCCAACCGGCCGCCGCGTCTTCGGCATCGGTCGCCGCGACACCCGACTCACGCAACCAGATCCGTGTCTGGAACTCGCCGAACGTGTCCTGCATCAACTCGCTCCAGCCGTCGCCCAGGCGGGCGAGCACCTGTTCGACCGGAACGGTGACATCGACCGGGATCTCGCCGGCCGCGTACTTGTCCGGGTGCAAGACCTGCTCGGTAGACTGGGGCAGGTCTGCGAATAGCTCGTCCACCGCTGCCCAGCCCCCGGTGGCCTGGATCGGCGTGATGAAGGCCGACCCCGCCGTGTAGGGAAAGTTCAGGCCCTCGACGAGGATGGCCGGCGTGCGCGCCAGGACTGTGGTCATCTCGGGATCCGTGGACAGCGCCAGGATGTCCTGGAAATCGGCCGGCGTCAGATTCCCGGGGACGGTGGCCCAGCGGGTCATGAGCAGGGTCGCGTCCCCCTCGAAGACCGAGCGGACCGCCAGGGCACGATCGCCCTGGTCGAGCAGCGCCTCCGGGTCATCGAGCACGCCCGGGAAGTTCGCATCCTGGAGCGCATGGTCGTACTCATGGGCGAAGGTGAACTTGTCGGCGCCGTCGATCTGCTCCGAGCGGGACACGACGTACAGTGTCTTACGGTCCGGTCGGTAGAACCCGAGCGCCTGGCTGTCGAGCAGCTCGAGGTAGGTGTCCCGCAGCGAGGCATCGGCCGGGATGAGCGCGAGCGCCTTGTACAGGCGCTCGGTCCCGGCGACGTATTCGGGCGGGTTGTCCTCGTCGAACGAGGCGGCGTTCATCTCCTTGAGCGTCGCGGCGTCGATCGTCTCCCTGGCGACATCCACCGGCTCCAGTTCGCGGATCGCCACCACCTGATCCTCGATCGCGTCGTAGATGGCGGCCGGGTCGTTGCTCGCATCCGGTGAGGCCGACGGCCCGACAGACGAGGGTGGCGCCGTCGGGGCGACGGTCGGGGTGGGGCTAGCCGTGCTGGGCGCTTCGCTCGAGGGCGAGGCGCCACAGGCCGCCACGAGAAGGAGCGCTGCAAGCCAGGCCTGGACCGAGCCTGCACGATGGAGTCGGGTCATGGGCTCGATTGTGCCATGGGGTCTGTGGCGGTCCGCTCCGGAGGTCGATGTCGCTTTCTTAACCGGTTGCCGACCCGACCATGAATCACCGCGGCGTACGGTACGGATTGGACGAACCCAAAGGGTTCCATCCTCCCTCCCTCCGACCGGGGGCGCCGATTGGGCAGGCGCCTCCGGTCATTCTCTGTCCGGGACGGGGCGCCGGGGCTCAGACCTGCTTGCCGCGGGACTCCAGGAGCACGGTGATCGTCTCCACCGGAAGGCTGGAAGCCGTGACCGACAGCTTCGGCTGGGTCACCGGTTCGGCACCCATCTCGTGGAAGAACTTGGCCAGGATCTCCGTGCAGTCCGCATCGTCCTCGCACAGGGCCATCGGCACGACGATCCGTGGATCGAGCTGGGCGACGAGCTCCGCGGCTCTCGTCGGCGTCAGGGCGCCGCCCAGCGGGACGCAGGCGATATCCACGGGTCCGATGTCGCCGAGCTTCTCCTCGGACAGCAGGTGCCCGATGTCGCCGAGATGGATCGTGTGGATGCCGTCGAGCTCCACCGCGAAGGCCACCCCCTTCCCGCGCACCGCACCACGGTCGTCATCGCGGTACGTGCGGACGCCGGTGACCAGGACCTCCTTCACTTCGTACTCGCCCGGACCGTCGAGCACGAACGCGCTCTCGAGGCTGGACGGGATCAGCGTCGACCCGTCACGCGAGAGGTGGCCCTTCGGCTTCCCCTTGGCCAGTGGCGTGTCGTCCGGGTGGCTGAACGTGACGATGTCGCCGGTGATCCCCCGTCCCGTCGGCCCCACGACCGCTTGATAGGGATCGGCGACGAGGACCGCATCCTTGCCGCGAAGCCGGACACAAGTCCGTCCGTACCACTGCACTTCCATATGCCCTCGATTCTGACACAGCAGCCTGCACGGCGGGTCATCGCCGGGGGCTTCGGTCGCGTTATCCCGGCCGCGCCGGGGTCAGGGACGGTCCAGGATCACCCGACCCCGTTTGATGACGGTCCGCACGAGGTCGGCACCCGGCCAGTACGGGATCTGCGTCGCCGTCGGAGTGCGCCAGATGGCGATGTCCGCGGCCTTCCCCGCCTCGAGCGATCCGATCTCGTCGTCCATCAGAAGCGCCCTGGCGGCATTGATCGTAACGGCAGAAAGGACCTCCTCCGGCGACATACCGAGGTTGATGCAGGCGAACGACATCGCGAGCGGGAGGCTGGCGGTCGGTGACGTCCCGGGATTGAAGTCGGTACCGATGGCGACCGGTACCCCGGCGTCGATGAGATCGCGCGCGGGGGCGTGGTGGTCCTTGAGCAGGAACCAGGTCGTGACCGGCAGCAACGTGGCGACGACCGGTTCACCGGCTTCGGCGGCGGCCGCCATGGCCGCGACCCCCTCCGACGACGGGGTCGCCAGGTGATCCGCGGAGGCGGCACCCACCTCGACGGCCAGCTCCGCGCCGCCCGACGGCGCCAGTTCGTCGGCGTGAAGGCGAGGCTCGATGCCCAGGGCGCGGGCCGCTTCCAGGATCCGCCGAGACTGGTCGGCGGTGAAGACGCCGGCCTCGCAGAAGACATCCGCGAACCTGGCCCTGCCGTGGGCGGCGATCGCCGGCAGCTGATCATCGAGGATGGACCGGACATAGGCCTCCACGCCATCCGGGCGAGCACGGTACTCGGGCGGCACGGCGTGGGCACCGAGCCATGTCGGGACCACGTCCAGCGGACCCTCGCGACCCAGGCGGTAGGCGATCTCGACCAGCTTGAGCTCCGTCTCGCGATCGAGCCCGTACCCTGACTTTGCCTCGACCGTGGTCACGCCGTGCCCCAGCATCTCGTCCAGCCAGCGGCGGCCGTGAGCGAGCAGCTCCGTCTCCGATGCGGCCCTGGTCGCCTCGACCGTGGACAGGATCCCGCCGCCCGCCGCCAGGATGTCGAGGTAGGACGCGCCCCGCTGGCGCATGACCAGCTCGCCCTCGCGCGAGCCGGCGAAGAGCAGGTGCGTGTGAGGATCGACCAGGCCCGGAGTCACGGTCCCGCCGTTCGCATCGATCCGGGCGAAACGGGCGAGCGGGTAGTCCTCGGCCTCCAGGGTGCCCTCCACGGCCGCGCGTGGGCCCACAGCCACGATCCGACCCTCCCAGCACGCGACGACCGGCGCGTCCGGACCGTGGGGATCGGACACCGACAGACGGCCGACGTCGCCCTGCGTCGGTCCGCGGCGCACGCCGCCGGCCATCGTCACCACCTCGGCTGCCCCGATGATGAGGAGTCCCGGCGTCGGCTCGCCGGTGCGCCCCCCCTCGATGACCCGGAACGGTCCCCCGCTCATGTGCGGGGCCGATGTCCGGCCTGGCCCTCGGCTCGCTCGGCGCGAGCCGACTCGAGGCGAACCTCCAGCGCCTGGGACGGCGCGAAATCGCGCAGGGCGAGGTACTCGGCCGCGGCGGCCAGGCGCCGCTCCACGTCGTCCTCCGTGGAGGCGCCGGCATGGTCCGCCACGTCGAGGAACGCGGCCAGCGGCGCGAGGCCGATCAGCTCCGATTCGGCCAGCGCCACGCCGTCCTCCGCGGCCAGCTCACGGACGCTGTCCCAGACGAGCCACAGCGGCGTGACCGAGAAGTCGAGCAGGTTCATCGAGACCTGGGCCCGAAGCGGGTGGCCGCGTTCTGGCTCCCGGACCTCGAACCCGTTCGCCTGGAGCTTCGGCAGCCCGCCTCCGGATTCGCGGACCCTGCGTGCGATCCGCTTCGCCAGATCCACGTCGCTCGACGCGAGATTGATGTTGTAGGCGATCAGGAAGGGCCGAGCGCCGACCGCAACCGCGCCGGCCGACGGGTGCATCCGGGTCGGGCCGAAGTCCGGCTCGCGTCCATGCTGGCCGATCTCCGCCTTCAAGCCTTCGTACTGGCCCCGGCGCACATCCGCGAGCTTCTCCCGGTCTCCCCGCGTGGCCGCGCGCGCGTACAGATAGACCGGCAATCCGAACCGCTCCGCCATGCGCGCGCCGAACGTGCGGGCGAGCTCGACACAGTCGTCGATCGTGGTCCCCGTGAGTGGCACGAACGGGATCACATCGACGGCCCCGATGCGGGGATGCTCACCCTCGTGCACGTCCATGTCGATCTCGTGGATCGCCGCTTCGACGAGCCGCTCCAGCGCTTCGCGGACGGCCGGGTCCTCTCCGGCCAGCGTGAAGACCGAGCGGTTGTGGCTGGCGTCGCTGGTCCGGTCCAGGAGGAACACGCCGTCCACGGACGTGATCGCCGAAGCCAGCCGGTCGACCACGTCGAGGCGGCGGCCTTCCGAGACGTTGGGCACGGACTCGATCAGCACGTGCTGATGCTAGCGGGGCACGGCCCGGCCCGCGTCGACATCGCGCCAACCGGGCTCGTCGCTCCCGAGTCGCCGGTCGACCCCGTCGGCTCCTATCGCTCCATCATCGGGACGTGGACGCCACGTTCGCGGGCGACGTCGATCGCATGCTCGTACCCTGCGTCCACATGGCGGAGCACGCCCATGGCGGGATCCGTGGTCAGCACCCGCTCCAGCCTCTGGGCCGCCAGCGGCGTGCCATCGGCCACGACGACCATCCCGGCGTGCTGGCTGTAGCCGATGCCGACTCCACCCCCGTGGTGGATCGAGACCCACGACGCCCCGGCGGCCGTGTTCACGAGGGCGTTGAGGAGCGGCCAATCGGCCACCGCGTCCGTCCCGTCACGCATCGCCTCCGTCTCCCGGTTCGGCGACGCGACCGACCCCGAATCGAGGTGGTCTCGGCCGATGACGATCGGTGCCGACACCTCACCCGTGCGGACGAGCTCGTTGAAGGCGAGCCCGGCCTTCGCCCGCTCGCCGTAGCCGAGCCAGCAGATCCGGGCCGGCAGGCCCTGGAACGGCACCCGCTCCTGGGCCATCTCGATCCAGCGCCGCAATCCGGCGTCGTCGGGGAACAGTTCCAGGACGGCCCGATCCGTGCGCAGGATATCGGCCGGATCCCCGCTGAGGGCTGCCCACCGGAACGGACCTCGACCCTCGCAGAATTGCGGGCGGATGAACGCCGGCACGAACCCCGGATAGGCGAATGCGTCTGCGACGCCGGCTTCCTGGGCATGGGCTCGCAGGTTGTTGCCATAGTCGAACGTGACGGCACCGGCGGCCTGGAATGCGAGCATGGCCCGGCAGTGGTCCGCCATCGCGCGCATGGACCGGCGGACGTACTCGTCGGGCTGGGTCTCGCGCAGCAGGAGGGCGTCCTCGAGGCTGATCTCGGCCGGCACGTAGCCGCCGAGTGGGTCGTGCGCGGAGGTCTGGTCCGTGACGAGGTCGAAGCGCTCGCCCGCCCCGGCCCACGCGGGTTCGATCTCGGCCGCGTTGCCGATGAGCGCGATGGAGACCGCTTCGCCGCGGGCCGCGGAATCACGGGCCCAGCCGAGCGCCTCCGCCGGGTCCTCGGTCAGGCGGTCCACGTAGCGGATCTCGAGGCGCCGGCGAGCCCTGGCCGGATCCACCTCGATGGCGATGCAGACCCCATCGTTCATGGTCACGGCCAGCGGCTGCGCCCCACCCATCCCGCCGAGTCCGGCGGTCAACGTCACCGTGCCGCGGAGCGTGCCGCCGAAATGCTGGCGGGCGGCCTCGGCGAACGTTTCGTAGGTGCCCTGGAGGATGCCCTGGGTCCCGATGTAGATCCAGGACCCGGCCGTCATCTGGCCGTACATCATCAGGCCCGCCCGCTCCAGTTCGCGGAAGTGGTCCCAGGTGGCCCAGCGGCCAACGAGGTTCGAGTTCGCGATCAGGACGCGCGGCGCCCAGGCATGCGTGCGCAGCACGCCGACCGGCTTGCCGCTCTGGACCAGCAGCGTCTCGTCGTCCGCCAGGACGCGCAACTCGCGAACGATGGCATCGAACGCGTCCCAGCTCCGGGCTGCGCGCCCGGTGCCGCCGTAGACGACGAGGTGATCCGGGTCTTCGGCGACCTCCGGGTCGAGGTTGTTCATCAGCATGCGCAGGGCTGCTTCCTGCGACCAGCCGCGACAGGTCAGCTCGGGACCGCGAGGCGCTCGGACCGGACGTGGGCCGCTCATCGGAGACAGGCTACTCCGCCAGTCCGGCCACGACACGCTCGCCGAACCGGCCGCTTCCGAGGGCGGTGATCGCGATCAGCCGGTCCGGATCGGCGAGGTGGACGTGATACGTGTGGGCGCCGCCCCGGCACGTCCCGATGTACGTGCGGTGACCCTCGAGGTCGGATTCCGCGCCTCCGACCGTCAGCCCACCGGCCACCTCGCACGCGGCGCGGTCGTACGACTCGCGCCAGTCCCGGAACCAGTCGTCGTCGAACGTGCCGGGCTCGAGCGCGACGACGCTGACGATCGCCAGGTCGGGCTCGACCGGATCGCTCGGGTCGACATAGACGGCGACGTCCAGCCGCTGGACGGCGGGATCCGTCGCGGGATCCAGCGCGATCTCGGCGGCGGTCTCTTCGTCCTCGGTCATCGGGATGCCGTCGATGTCCCCGGGAAGGATGTCCAGGAGGGTCGGGTCGACGGTCGCGCCCCCTCCACCGACGAGCGGCGTCGCTGCCGGATCCGTCGGAAGCCCCGAGGTCGTCGGAGCGGGCGGCGGCTCGGATCCGCAGCCGGCGAGGAACGGCACCGCGAGGAAGAGCAGGACGACCCCCGATGGTCCCCGGAGGGGACGGTGGGCGGATCGTCGCCGCCTCACGTGAGCTCGCGTCGCATGACCGGGAAGCGTTCGTCGGCGGCAGCCACCACGAAACCGGCCGACGCCCAGAAGGCCGGCGTCGAGCCGCTCGTCGCGTCCTCGCGGGCGCCGACCTCCGGGTAGGTTTCGACGGCCGCGAACCCTCGGGTGGCAAGGTCGTCGCAAACGCTCGCCACGAGACGACGAGCCAGTCCAAGGCCCCGCGCCGACGCCGTCGTGGCGATGCACGTGATGACGGCCGGAAGCGGCGCATCCGGAAGGGCCGGATAGAGATCCCTGGTCCGCTGGGCGCGCGGGTATGCCGTGAGCGGGCCGAACTGGCAGTACACGGCCGGTTCGTCATCCAGGGTCAGGATCTTGGCGTAGCTGCCGACGACCCCGAGGCCGCGGCCCAGGAGCCGAAGCTTGCGCGGGGCCGCCTCACCGACGCCGGGTCGCGGTTCTCGGCGCGGCGCGAACGGATTGTCCGCGAGTCCCGCCCCGTCGTCCCCGGCGAGGAACGGATTGGCGGGAGGGCGACGGCTCGCCTCGAGCTCGGCGAGGAACGGGTTGTCCATCGCCGGACGGGATCCCGAGGCGGCCTGGGCGGCCGGCTCGGGACGCGACGCGAGCCAGTCGAGGCGGATCGCCTTCGAACCGCGGTCGGCATCCTCCCAGTAGTCGCACGATCGGTGATCGAAACCGGGATCGGCGCAGGGCGGCATCCGCGCGAAGTCGGATTCCTCGGTGACATCGAAGATCGCGATGCGGGCGCTGTCGGCATCCATGACGGTGCCGAGTCTAGGACCATTGGGGGAGGGTGGGCAGGACGCGGACGGGTAGAGTCGGGAGAACGCCGCGCTTGGAGGGCTGCAACGGCCGATGTCGGACCTCGCGATCGACGATCCTTACGCCATCCTGGAGATCGACCGCGGCGCAGGAGATCGCGCGATCGCCTCCGCCTACCGTCGCCTGGCGCGCCGCTTCCACCCGGACATCGCCGGGGAGGGTGCCACGGACCAGATGACCCGCATCAATGCGGCCTTCGATGCCATCAAGACGGCAGAGCGCCGGATCCGATTCGACGAGACCGGACCGCGACCGAGTGGCGACACCCGCCCGCGAACGGACTCGGTCGCCCACGACCCACTGCGCTGGACGCAGGCGCGCGACGGGACCGGCGGAGCCGGGCCGCCTCCCGGCCGCCCTTCGGGCAGCGTGCTCGGCTTCGGTCGCCATATCGGTTGGTCGATCGGCGAGATCGCACGGGTCGATCCCGGCTACCTGCAGTGGCTGGTCGATCGGCGCGAGGGCCGCCCGTATCGCCTCGAGATCGAAGCGACCCTTCAGGATCTCCGCGGGCGCGAGCCATCGCCGTCCGGAGGGCGCACGGGACGCGCGCGACGCGCGGGCGGCCACGACCGAGCCTGGGCCTTCCGCCGAGCGTAGTCCCAGACAGGCTTCTTGGTCGGCGCCAGGCGTCGCCTCCGTGCGAGCGCTCGCCTGCGCGGCGTGCGGCGCGGGCGCTAGTCGGCCGGCTCCGGTCGCGTGTCGGAACCGGACGGACGGACGAGGTCAGCGAGGGCACCGCCATGGACGAGATCCGTCGCGGCGCCGATGTCCGGACCCGGCTCCCGATCACGATCGAGATGCGCGATACGGGCGCGGATCCGCGCATGCGCCTCGCCGACGCCGGCGCCGGCGCCGGCGCCGGCG
>JAOUEG010000393.1 GCA_029858845.1 Chloroflexota bacterium
CGGATGATGCCGGGCTCGAGCTTGCTCCAGGGCGCGGTGTCCGGGTCGTCCCGAGGGCCGAGGATCCTGACGTAGAGAGCATCGCTGGTGAGGACGTCCTCCGAGGTGATGGGGTCGCCGTCCCCTTCCCCGCTCGCGAACGCCTCGCTGGACCGCAGGGTGCCGAGGTCGTTGCGGACCGTCGCAGCCGCCGTGACCTCCGCATGGCCGACGGCACCCTCGTAACGGATCTCCACCGCTGGCTCGTCCAGCAGCAGCTCGACGGCGCGGCGCACCCGGCCGATCGCGGCCAGCTCGGCATCGGACGCGTCGCCGCGCGCCGGCAGCGTGGTCGTCGTGGCCTGGGCCGGCGGATCGGTGGTCGAGCCTGCCTCCGCCCGGGACCGGCCCGAGCTCGGATCCGTCGCACCGCCGCATGCGGCGAGCAGCACGCAGGACACCATGGCGATCCCGAGCGCTCCCCAACGCTGACCGTCGCGCGAGCAGGGCGTCCGTCGGATCACGACGCGGGTGGGCGACGTCTGCGCGCCGCGCCTCGGCGCGACGGACGATCGGCCGGTCGAGCCGGGAACGTTCGGACCAGGCACCGCTTCCGATCAGCCGAGGGAGGCATCGACCGAACGGGCCAGTGTCTCGAGCGACTCCTGTGAGACGTCGGGGCTCGTCGCGCTCACGGACGCGGTGACGTCGCCGTGTTCGAACACGACCGTAGCTCCGACACCTCCCCCGCCGGGGATGAGGGCGACGTCTTTGAGTAGGAGCCCGTCGGTTCCAACCGAGCTCGAAGCCGTGTCCTTCGACACCTGGGCGAGTGCCCGGATCCGGTTCACCTCGCCGATCGACCTTCCGAGTTGGACGCTGAGCACGTTCCCGGAAGTGAGCTCGCCCCAGGTGCACCCCGCGAAGACGGCTGGGTCGTCCGTGGTGGCTGGCCGGGATGCGGGCTCGACCCCCAGCAGATCCGTCACCTCCTCCGGCCCGACCAGCCCGCACGGGTCGGGCAGAGCATCGGAGTCGGCCCCATCTGCCGATGAAGCATCGCTGGCCTGGGCCGCACCCGCGGACTGGTCGGTGTCGGAGGTGCCCGACGAGCTGCACGCCGCCGCGATGGAGATCGTGCAGCCCAGGAGCAGGGCGAGGGCCCGTCGGCCACGGCGGAGCGTGGTGTGGTGGGCCGCCGTGAAACGGTAGGAGGAGAGGCGCCGGAGCATGCCCCAATTCTACGGAGCGTGGTCACAGGTTCCGCCCCGACCACGTTCAGTACTCCCCAGTCGGGATGGATCGCCACTGGTGCTGGTGGACGAGGGCCTTGCCCGCTGCGCCGGGCGACATCCTGCCCGGGGTGCCGGAATGCCGAGGTGCAGTGCCGAGGTGCAGTGCCGAGGCGCCCATGCGCCCGCCGGGTGCGTCAGCGCTCGCAGGCGCTGCAGGCGCCCGCCGGGAGCGTTAGCGCTCGCGGGCGCTCCAGGCGCTGCGACGGCGAGCCGCGGCGACGAGCAGGAGACCGCACCCAACGAGGAGGAGGCTGACGGCGAACAGGCGGGCCACCTGGGCTCCGGTCCGCACGAGCAGGGGGGGCGCGGACTTCTCGGGCGTCCGATACGGGAAGTCGAGCCGGGTCTCGGATCCGGAGACCAGCGTCACGAGCGCGCTCCCTCCACCGACGAGGTACAGGCCGTCGGGGCCCTCGGACGCGACCTCGACTCGGACCAGGCCTCCGGGCAGCCCATCGACCCGATAGGTGCCGTCCGCCGCGGCCGTCCCCGACACCACGATGTCGTCGGCCGTGTCGAGCAGACCGTCGGCACCGCCGTGGCGGACCGTCACATGGATCTCGCCGACCCCTGGCTCGCCCGGCTCGAAGACGCCGTCTCCGTCGAGGTCCTCGAAGAGCCTCCCGACGAGTGTGGCGGCGCCGGTGACCCCGAAGTCGACGTCCTCCAGTGTCGTGTCGCGGGCGATCGTCACGACGGTGACCAGGTCGGCGAGTCCATCGCGATCGAAGCTGGCCCGGACGCCGAGCGGGAGCGTCGACTCGTCGATGCTCACGCGGTACGTGCCGGGCTCGAGACCTGCGAATGCGTAGGAACCGTCCACCGCGCTCACCGTGCGAATCGGAGCGAGATCGTCCCGATCGGTTCGTTCGAGCACGACCACCACGCCCCCGATGCCTTGCTCCCCGGGCTCCCGGATGCCGTCGCCGTCGGTCTCGAACCACACGCGGCCCCGTAGCGCAGCGCCCGCTTCGGTCACGACGACGGTCACCGTCGCCGTGTCGCACTCGACGGGCTCACCGGTGTCGCAGACCAGGTAGGTGAACGAGTCGGTCCCGACGAAGCCCGGTGCAGGCGTGTAGGTGATCGTCCCGGTCCTCGGATCGATCTCGGCGAAGCCGTGCCCGGGCGCCGCGGTGAGCTCCACGCTCGTCGGATCGATCACGCCGTGGATGTCGGCCGGGTCGTCGTCGTTGTCAAGCA
>JAOUEG010000394.1 GCA_029858845.1 Chloroflexota bacterium
TCCGGGAGGCATCCCGTGCGGCCTTCATCGCCCTCCTGCACGAGCGCCTGCGCGGCTAGGATCGACCCGGGCGGCCTTCGTTTCCGGACCGCCGAGGAGTGGGTCCGATGACGCTCAGCAGAGCGCCCCCTGCATCGTGGGACATCACGTGCCTCCCGGCGAGGTCAGGCTCGCCGACCGCGTGGCGCACCATCGAGGCCGGCGGCAGTCGGGGCCGCTAGTATCCGGCGCAGCATGACGACCACGCGCTACGACTACGTCATCGTCGGCGGCGGATCCGCCGGCTCGGTCCTGGCGAATCGCCTGACCGAGGATCCGGCGACGCGCGTGCTCGTGCTGGAGGCCGGACGTTCCGACTGGCGGATCGACCCGTTCATCCACATGCCCGCGGCGCTGACCTTTCCGATCGGCAGTCGTTTCTACGACTGGAAGTACGAGTCGGAACCGGAGCCGTTCATGGACGGCCGGCGGATCTACCACGCTCGCGGCAAGGTCCTCGGCGGCAGCAGCAGCATCAACGGCCAGATCTTCCAGCGGGGGAACCCGCTCGACTACGAGCGCTGGGCGGCGGACCCTGGCATGGAGACCTGGAGCCACGCGCACTGCCTGCCGTACTTCAAGCGGATGGAGACATGCCTGGCCGCCGCCCCGGACGATCCGTTCCGCGGCCACGATGGCCCCCTCGTTCTGGAGCGCGGTCCGGCGACAAGCCCGCTGTTCCGCGCGTTCTTCGACGCGACGGTCCAGGCCGGCTATCCCCGCACCGAGGATGTCAACGGCTACCGTCAGGAAGGATTCGCACCCTTCGACCGGAACATCCACCGGGGCCGTCGGCTGTCTGCCGCCCGTGCCTATCTGCACCCGATCATGGGCAAGCGCAAGAACCTGTCCGTCCGGACCCGGGCGTTCGTCACGAAGATCATCTTCGACGGCATCCGCGCGACGGGCGTGGAGGTCGCGAGAGGATCCGGAGTCGAGCGGGTCGAGGCCGGTGAAGTGGTCCTGGCCGGCGGGTCGATCAACTCGCCCCAACTCCTGTTGCTCTCCGGTGTCGGGCCCGCAGACGACCTCCGCGCGCTCGGGGTTCCCGTGATCGCCGACCGGCCCGGCGTGGGACGGCACCTCCAGGACCACCTCGAGGTCTACATCCAGTACCAGTGCCTGCAGCCGGTATCGATGCAACCCACGGCGACGCAGCTCTGGCGGAGACCGTTCATCGGCGCCCAGTGGCTCTTCCTCCGCTCGGGCCCCGGGGCCACGAACCACTTCGAGGGCGGGGGCTTCGTCCGCAGCAACGACGACGTGGCCTATCCGAACCTGATGTTCCACTTCCTGCCGCTGGCCATCCGCTACGACGGGTCGTCCGGGGCGGCCGGCCATGGATACCAGGTCCACGTCGGGCCGATGTACTCGGATGCGCGCGGTTCACTCACCCTCAGGAGCACGGACCCGAGCGAGCACCCGGCTCTTCGCTTCAACTACCTCTCGACCGACCAGGACCGGCGGGAGTGGGTCGAGGCGATCCGGGTCGCTCGGCGGATCCTCGGCCAACCGGCGATGGGCCCGTTCAACGGGGGCGAGACGTCGCCCGGTCCGTCCGTCGAATCGGACGACGAGATCCTGGATTGGGTGCGTCGTGATGCCGAGACGGCCCTCCATCCGTCGTGCACCGCCAGGATGGGGACGGACGACGCGTCGGTCCTGGATCCGCTGACCATGCGCGTTCACGGACTGGACGGGATCCGCGTGGTGGATGCCTCGTCCATGCCGTACGTCACCAACGGCAACATCTATGCGCCCGTGATGATGCTCGCCGAGAAGGCAGCTGACCTCATCAGGGGCGATACCCCGATGCCGCCGGAGGACGTCCCGTTCTACCGCCACGGCGTGTCGCCGCCGCCTGACTGACCCACAGGCGAGGGTCGCCCGCCATCGTCATCCGTCGCATCCGGCTCGTCATCCGTCCTGGTCCTGATCCCGGCGTCTGCCCCATGTCCGGCTTGCCGTTCCCGTTCGACCATGGCTGCGTCCCTAGTCCGCCACGCCTGAAAGGAACCGACGGCCATGGCCCTCGCGCAGCCGCGTCACGCAGGATCCGACGCCCCACTCGACATCGCAGTGTCCTCTGCCGGCCTGGTCGGTGCGGTCATCCGACCCGGCGATGCCGACTACGAGATGGCCCGCCAGGTCCACAGCACGCTGGTCGACCGGCGGCCGGCGCTGATCGTCCGGGCCGCCAATCCCGCCGATGTCGCTCGCACCGTGAGCCTCGCCCGCGCGCACGGGCTGGAACTCGCCGTCCGAGGCGGCTCGCACAGCCTCGCCGGACATGGCACGACTGAAGGTGGTGTCGTCCTGGACCTGAGCGGGATGAAGGGACTTCACATCGACGCCGAACAGCGTCTCGCCTGGGCACAGCCTGGCTTGACGGCCGGGGAGTACACCGCCGCGGCCGCCGCGCATGGCCTCGCGACA
>JAOUEG010000049.1 GCA_029858845.1 Chloroflexota bacterium
CGTCACCGGCTGCGGTACCTCTGAGCACGCCGCCCAGGCGGCCGCCGAGATCCTCGGCGAGGTCACGGGGTCGCCCCTGATCCGGAGCGTCCAGGCGTTCGAGCTGTCGCTGGAACCACCCACGGGCGGGCTCGTCATCGGGATATCGCACGAGGGGGCGACGCCCGCCACCAATGCCGCGGTCATCGCCGCACGAGCTGCCGGTGCGAGGACGGCGATGGTGACGGTCTCCGCACGCTCACCCGGCGCGGCCCTCGCCGACATCGTTCTCGAGACACTGGAGCTGGACCAGAGCTGGTGCCATACGGTCGGTTACGTCAGCCCGATCGCCGCGATCACGGCCGTGGCCGGCCACCTGACCGGCACCCCGATCCCGCCCAGCGTCGCCTCGGCCCTCCTGCTGGGCGGCAGTGCGACCGAGCCGGCGGCACGCGCCCTCGCGATCGCTGATGGCCTGATGGGCGTCGAGCGCTGGCTCGTCCTGGCGTCCGGTGCCGATCGACCCGCCGGACGCGAGCTCGTGCTCAAGGTCGAGGAGGGCGCCTGGATGCCGGCCGCCTACCGTGACCTCGAGACGTTCCTGCACGGCCACCTCGCCGCCACCGACGTCACGACCGGCCTTGTCGCGATCGCCACCGACCGAAGAGGTCGGCCGACGAGGATGGCACGAGTCCGCGACGCGCTGGCGGCCGCGCGGACGATCGGCATGCCCACCGCGGCCATCCTGTCGGCGGCCGCCGACGAACTCGTGGCGACCGAGCTCACCTCGACCGGCCGGATCGTGCTGCCCGATGGCCCGCCCGAGGTCCCTGCGGCCGTCGCCTCACTGCTGGGGAGCGCGACCGCCCTCCAGACCCTGACCGAACGCCTCGCGCGGGTCAGGGACGTGGACCCCGATCCAATCCACCGCGACGTGGACCGCTACCGGGCCGCCGCCGAGGCAGCCGAGGGTTGAATCACTGGTCGCACGGCGCGGTCAAGCCGATCGACGCGCGACCAGCTCCTGGCCCATCACGTCCACCATGTCCAGGTCCCACGGGAGGAAGTCCTGGAGCATGATCCGCTGGATCCCGGCGGCCGCGAACCGCGCCACCTGCGCCCGAGCTTCGTCCGGCAGGCCGTAGACCCATCGCCCGCGGCGCTCCTCGAGCCAGGCCTCGCCGTCGGCGAGCTCGTCGCCGAAGGCCTCCAGCAGCGTGCGTTCGCGCTCGTCGAGCTCGTCCTGCGTCCGGGCCACCAGGACGCCGGACATCGTGCTCCGGGCGAGCGTCCCCGGATCGCGGCCGATGACCCGGCACGCCTCATCCAGTTCCGCCCGGACCTCCGCCGCCCGTGCCGGTGCGGACGACGACAGGTTGAATTCATCCGCGTAGCGCGCCGCCAGGCGCAGCGAGCGGGGAGTGCCCTGGCCACCGATGATGATCCGCGGCCGCGCCCCACCGACCGGCGTGGACGGGCGTCCCGGGACATCCAGCGGGCGCGGCCGGAACAGCGCGCCTTGCACCCGCATCCCGCTGAGGCCCTCGTAGGTCCAGCCGTCCGGCTCACCCCACAGGCCGTGAAGGACGGCCAGCTGGTCCTCCAGCAGATCCGCCCGCTTCTCGATCGGCGGAAAATCCAGCCCCAGCTGCGCGTGCTCTTCGGCGTTCCAGCCCGCGCCCACGCCCACCTCGACGCGGCCGCCACTCATCTCGTCAACGGTCGTCACGACCTTCGCGAACGCTCCCGGGTGCCGGAACGTGACCGGTGAGACCAGGACGCCCAACCCGATCCGCCGGGTCTCGCGGGCCAGGCCGGCCAGCACGGACCAGGCATCCGTCGAGGGCATCCCCGCGGGACCCGGGAAGCTGGCGAAATGGTCCGCCCGGAAGAAGGCGTCGAAACCATTCGCCTCGGCGCTCCTGGTGATGGCCAGCTGGTCCTCGTAGCTCATCCCCTGCTGGGGTTCGGTCATCAATGCGAAACGCATCCGGTACTCCCGTTCGACTCGATGGTCGCTGTAGACAGCATTATCAAGTGATGTACCATATTCAACTGCATGCGAACTATCGACGCGGACCAGGGGCTCAAGGACCGCATCATCACGGACTTTCGCGCCGCGATGGCGGAGCTGCGCTGCATCGGCAGCGAGCGGCTCGTGCGCATCGGCGTGAGTATGTCGCAGCTGCATGTCATGTCCATGCTGGACCGCCACGGCGACATGCCGATGAGCCGGCTTGCCGAGATGATCGACGTCTCCCTGTCCAACGCCACCGGGCTCGTCGACCGCATGGAGGAGCGCGGTTTCGTGGAGCGCGTCCGCGTGCCGGACGACCGGCGCGTCGTCCTCGTTCGGATCACCAAGGCCGGGCGCCGCATCCTCGACGAGGTCGAGGTGCTCCGTGCCGAGACCCTGCGAGCCGTCTTGGATCGGCTCGATCCGGATCAGTTGGACGGCATCGCCCGCGCCACCGCGGACCTGCGTGATGCCCTGGCGGCCGTGGCCGCCACGCCCGGGGCCACGGACCACGACCACACGACCGACCGCCGGAGGACCTGAACCGCCCATGGAGAGTTTCCCGATCGAGACGGGAGGGCAGACGCCATCCCTCGCCGAAGACCCGGCCCTGGGGCTGAGCCACCGCGCCAAGCTGGAGATCCTGGGCGCCGTCCTGCTGGCCCTGTTCCTGGGCGCGCTGGACCAGACGATCGTCGGTACGGCGCTGCCGCAGATCGTGACGGACCTCGGCGGCAACGAGTACTACAACTGGGTCGTCACCATCTACCTGCTGACGTCCACGATCACGGTCCCCTTCTACGGCAAGCTCTCCGACCTGTACGGCCGCAAGCCGATGCTGATGATCGGCGTGTCGATCTTCCTGATCGGCTCGGCCCTCTCGGGCCTGTCCCAGAACATGGCGCAGCTCATCATCTTCCGAGGTGTGCAGGGCATCGGCGCCGGCGCGCTCTTCCCGATCGCACTGGCGGTCATCGGCGACCTCTTCACGCCGGCCGAGCGCGGTCGTTATCAGGGCCTCTTCGGGGCCGTCTTCGGCATCTCGTTCATCATCGGCCCGGCCCTCGGCGGCATCCTGACGGACACCGTCGGCTGGCACTGGATCTTCTACGTCAACATCCCGATCGGGCTCGTCAGCCTGTTCGTCATCGGCCGCCTGCTCCCCACCGTCAAGCGACCGAATGCCTCGCGCAACCTGGACATCCCGGGCGCGATCGTCTTCACCATCGCCATCAGCATGTTGCTGGTCGGGTTGACGAACAAGCAGTCGGCAACCTGGGAAGACCCCTGGGTCGGCGGCCTGATCGCCGCATCCGCCGTGCTCGGAGCCGTGTTCGTGTTCATCGAATCGCGCGCCAAGGAGCCGATCATCCCCCTCGGGATGTTCCGGAACCGGACCTATACGTCGTCCATCATCTCGACGTTCCTGGTCAGCTTCGGCTTCTTCGGGGCGATCATCTTCCTGCCGCGCTGGTTCCAGTTCGTGAACGGGTCCAGCGCCACCGAGTCGGGCTACCAGCTCTTCCCGCTCCTGATCGGCCTGATCGGCAGTTCGATCGTGTCCGGCATCCTCGTGTCGAAGACCGGCCGCTACAAGGCGATCATCCTGGTCGGGCTGGCCCTGATGACCGTCGGTCTGACGCTCATGTCCCAGATCCGCGCCACCACGGAGCTGCCCATGCTGTGGCTGTGGATGTTCGTCACCGGTGTCGGCATCGGCCCGACCCTGTCGGTCTTCACGATCGTCGTCCAGAACGCGGTCCCGTTCAGCCAGCTCGGCGTGGCCACCAGCAACCTGACCTTCTTCCGTCAGATCGGTGGCTCCATCGGCCTGGCCATCACCGGCACCGTGTTCGCCACGCGACTCGTCGAGGAGCTGCCGGGTCAGCTGACGACGGCGGGCGTGCCGGAGCCCGTCGTGGCCCAGTTCGCCGGCTCGAGCGTGGGCGCGATCGACGACCTGATCGGGGTCGGGGGGGATCTTGGCGCCCAGATCCTGACGCTCATCCCGCCGTCCTTCCAGGACGCCATCAAGCCACTGATCCCGGCCATCGTCGAGGGGATCCACGAGGCGTTCAGCCTCGCTGTCTCGGCCAGCTTCCAGGTCGGCATCCTGACCACCGTCCTGGCCTTCGTGGCTGCCATCGCGATGCGGGAACTCCCGCTCCGGTCGCGGCACGGCGACGCGCATGCCCCGGTCGCCAGCTCGGAGCGCACGACGGTGGTGGCCGAGGCCCCGGCGGCATTCACGAGCGCGAGCGACTAGCCGGCGTGCCGCTCCGCCCGGCGATCTACCCGCCGCACCTCCTCGCCCCGGGTGTCGATCCGTCGGCACCCGCGTTCCAGCCCGTGCTGGACGCCGAGGATCTTCCCGTCGGGGAGATGCGGAGGATCAGCCGGGGCGACCTGGACGTCCTGCTCGTCCACACGGACCGGGGTGTCGTTGCCACGGATGACCGTTGTCCGCACATGGCCGCGCCACTGTCGCTGGGGAGTCTTGACGGTTGCGTCGTCGCCTGCCCGCTGCACGAGGGTCGCTTCGATCTGGTCGACGGCGACCCGGTCCAGATGCCGACCACCGGCGGGCTCCGACCGGACGGGACCTACCACCCGACCTGGTCGCCGGCCGGTCGCGAGCCGAAGACCGATCCACCCGGGAAGAAGGCGGAGGCCCGGCGGCTCACCCGCGTCCGCCGCCTTCGCTACTACCCGGTCCGGGTCACGGGCGGGCGGATCGAGGTGGCGCTCCCACCGGACGCCCGGGCTGGACCAGCGACCGTCGACTGAACGTCGCTATGGTCGTGATCGGCTCGCGCCGGGATCCGGGTCGTCGGCGGGCCCGCTGGAGTCGACGGCATACGTGCGCACGAAATCCACCGCTTCGTCCGGATCGTCCGTCACGTGGAGCAGCGCGACGTCCTGGGGCGAGACGGATCCGTTCGGGATGAGCGTCCCACGGATCCAGTCCAACAACCCGGACCAGTAGGCGGACCCGACGAGCACGACGGGGAAATGCCTGACCTTGCCCGTCTGGATCAGCGTCAACGCCTCGAACAGCTCGTCCATCGTCCCGAACCCGCCGGGCAGGATCACGAATCCGTCCGCGTACTTGACGAACATCGTCTTCCTGGCGAAGAAGTAGCGGAACTCCACGCCGAGGTCCACGTAGCGGTTGAGGGACTGCTCGTGGGGCAGTTCGATATTGCACCCGACGGACAGGCCGCCACCCTCCCGGCATCCGCGGTTGGCAGCCTCCATGGTGCCCGGCCCGCCGCCCGTGATGACGGCGTACCCGGCCTCTGCCAGCTTGCGGCCGATGGTCCGAGCGAGCTCGTACATCGGGCTGTCGGGTTGCGTGCGGGCCGAGCCGAAGACGGTCACGGCCGGGCCGACCGTCGCCATGGCGTCGAAGCCGTCGACGAACTCCGACAGGATTCGCAGGGCGCGCCACGGGTCGGTGTCGAGGAACGCCGGCGAGACCCGGCGCTCCAACAGCTTCTCGTCCTCGGTGGCCCTGTCGTCGTGCCGCATCCGCGCGGACGCGCTCGGCGTCACCCGCAAGCGCCCCACGCGGCGACCTTCCTGGCCCGAAATCTCGTCCGCCACGTCGCTAGGATGCCACCCGGGAGGTGCTGATGCGCGGACGGGTGATCGTGGCCCTGGCGATGCTGGCGGTGGGGCTGGTGTGGATCGGCCAGGGCCTCGGGGTGCTGCGCGGCTCGAGCTTCATGGTGGATGACCTGCGCTGGGCGGCCATCGGCGCGATCCTGGTCGTCGTCGGTGGGATCATCGCGATCAGCGCCTGGCGGACCCGCCCGAGGGCCTGAGCCAGACTGCCCAGGTCGCCTCGGCGCGGCCGGCGGTCACCTCGTTCCCGTGCCGGACCAGCGGCAGCCGGATCAGGCGAGGATCACGCTGGAGCCGCTCCACGATGGCACGGTCGTCCATCTGCAGGTGCTCGAGTCCGGCCTCCCGATACGGTTTCGACGTCTCGTCGAGCAGGGCGCGCGCGCCCAGCCGCTCGACGAACCTCCGCAGTTCACCGGGCGCGATCGCCCGTTTCCTGAGGTCGGCATAGTGCACCGCCACGCGTCGTTCGCGGAAGAACCGCAGCCCGGCGCGGGTGGCCTGGGAGTCGTCCGTCCCGAACACCTGGATGTCCGGCATCTTCCTGGTCGGTGTCTTTGGCAGCGGCGCCGGCATCGTCAATCCGCCGGGATGGGATCGAGGACGAAGATCGGCACGGCCCGAGCCGTCCTCCCACGGTAGACCTCGAACCCGGGGTAGGCTGTCGCGACCGCAGCCCACAATCGCTCGTACTCATGGGGCGCAGCCTCTCGGGCGGCGTGCGAGACGACGGTGCGTCGATGGGTGACGTCGACGGCCGGCCCCAGCCGAAGGTCGTGGACCCAGCCAGGTGTCCACTCCTTGCCGGCATTGGAGCCCACGACCAGCCACGACGCGCCGTCCCGTACCGCGACCAGTGGCACGGTCCGCGGCTCCCCGCTCCGTCGCCCGCGGACGGCGAGCAGGATCATGTCCACGCCGAGGGCTCGCCCGACGGGTCCCCGGCCGCCGCTCCAGCGATAGAGGCGCGTATGGATCGGATGGAATCGCCGATGCGTCAGGATCCGACCGATGGCGAGATAGAGGGGATCGGGAAGTCGGGCGGCCACGTCCGTAGCGTAGCGCGGCGACCGGGTACCATCGAGGTCCCACAAGCCGGAGGTACGCGCGTGACGGTCTGGTTCACGGTCCAGCTCGACGATGCACCGGGGTCGCTGGCCCGGGTCGCGACCGCCCTCGCCGATCGCGGCGTGAATATCACCGGGATCGTCGGCGTCGCCGAGGACACGGATGGCGCCCTGATGCTGACGACCTCCGACCCCGCGGCGACGCGCGACGCCTTCACCGGTCTCGGACTCCCGTTCGAGGAACACGATCCGACCGGGGGCATGGAGCCGGAGGCCATGACCGTCGGCGACCTCCGACCCGGAGCGGCCGGCCGCGGCTCGCTCGGCTGACGGCCGACCGCACCGCACGCGTCCGGACGCCGCGATGTCTCGCCGACGAGCCACCCAGACCGCCGCGATCCGTTTCGACGTGGTCGATTCGCCCCGCGCCATCGCGGCGATCACGGCCGCGACCGCAGGGATCGGCGGCCACATCCGCACCCTCGCCACGGTCCGGTCCATCGACGGAGAGCCGGCCCTGGTCGAGATCGAGCTCGAGGTCGAGGGCACGACCGAGGACGAGCTCGTCGGGGTGCTCGAGTCGGACGAGAACGTCCGCGCGGTCCACCGGACCCGCGCGCTCGGCACCGTGTTCGGCAAGCGGATCATCGTGGTCGGCGGGGGCGCACAGGTGGCCCAGGTGGCCCTCGGCGCGGTCAGCGAGGCGGACCGGCACAATCTGCGCGGCGAGCGCATCTCCATCGACACGATCCCACTCGTCGGCGAAGCGAACATCGCCGCGGCCGTGCGGGCGGTCGCGGACCTGCCGCGAGCGTGCCTGCTCGTGCTGGCCGGCTCGATCATGGGTGGCGACATCAGCGTCGCGGCGGATGAGCTGCGCGAGGTCGGCATCCCGATCATCGCCCTGAACATGGTCGGGTCCATCACGGACCACGTGGACCTCGTGGTGAGCGACCCGGTCCAGGCAGGGACGATGGCCGTCATGGCGATGGCGGACACGGCCACGTTCGACCTGGAACGCCAGCGCGGACGCCGCTACTGAGGGAGCGCGAGCTCGGCGGCGATCTCCTCCGGTAGCCAGAACCAGCGCAGGTCCTCGAAGTCGGCGTCCACGGCCAGCGGCTCCGGGGCGGGTGGTGGACCCAGGACGGCGATCGGGTCAGTCAGGATCCGCTCCGCCTCGGCCAGATACTCGGCCAGGCGCGATTCCGGCTCGCGGTGTCGGTGAGCCGGATACCGCAACCCGTCCGGTCCGTAGCGGATGTCATGCAGGGAGAGCGGCGGTTCCGGTGTGCCCGCGGCATGGCGCCACATCCCTGTGGCCGGCTCGAAGCGGTACCACGGCGCGAGGCGCCAGCCCTGGCGGGCGACCAGGGCCACCGCCCGGACGAGGTAGTCGAACACGGCCTCGCTGATGAAGTAGTTGAAGCTGACGCGGGTCCAGCCGGGCTTGATCCCCTCGCAGCCGCGCGCGATCTCGCGCTCGAAGGCATGGGACGTCTCGATGTCGATGCCCAGGAGTCGATGGCCGTACGGGCCGGCGCAGGAGCAGCCGCCGCGCGACTGGATCCCGAACAGGTCGTTGAGCAGCGCGACCACGAGGTTGTGGTGCAGATAGCGACCGTCATGACGGACCGTGAACGACACGATGGAGAGGCGTGGGAGTCCCGGGTTGCCGAGGATCCCGATGGACGACTCCTCGCCCCACGCGTCGATCGCCCGTTCGAGGTACGACGCCTCGCGTGCGTGGATCGCCTCCACGCCGACGTTCTGCTTGAGCTGGAACGCGAGACCGGCCCGGATGGAGCCGATGATCGCGGGCGTGCCGCCTTCCTCGCGCAGCTCCGGATCGGCCAGGTAGGCATGCTGGACGGGGTTGACGTAGGCGACGGTGCCGCCACCCGGGGCGGCCGGCACGCGGTTGGCGAACAACTCCCGCCGGGCGATCAGGATCCCGGGAGTCTCCGGACCGCCGATGAACTTGTGCGGCGACAGGACGATCGCATCCTTGTAGTCGAGCTCGGCATCCGGCCCGGGCCGATGGGGTTCCATCTCGATCCGAACGTACGGACCGGCCGCGGCGAAGTCCCAGAACGACCGGGCGCCATGTCGATGGAGCAGGATCGAGATGGCCCGGGTATCGGACAGGATCCCGGTCACGTTGCTCGCCGCAGAGAATGACCCGATCTTGTACCGACGATCGGCGTACTCGAGGAGCGCCCGCTCAAGGCCCGCGAGGTCGATCCGGCCGTCGGCGTCCTCGCCGATCGTCACGACATCCGCGATCGACTCGCGCCACGGCAACTCGTTGCTATGGTGCTCGTACGGGCCGATGAACACGACGGGTCGCTCGCCGGGAGGGATGTGTGACCGAAGCGCGTAGCGATCGTCGAGGTCGTTCGGGATGCGCAGGTTGAGGACGTCCACCAGCCGATTGATCGCCCCGGTCATCCCGGACCCGCAGAAGATCACGGCATGCGCTTCCGAGCCGCCCACGGCAGCACGGATGATCCGCCTGGCCTCCTCGCGGAAGCGGCTGGTCTGGAGCCCGGTCCCGGACGATTCGGTGTGGGTGTTGGCGTACAGCGGGAGCACCGCGTCGCGCAGGTAGTCCTCGATGAACGCCAGCGCGCGCCCCGAAGCCGTGTAATCGGCGTACGTCACACGGCGGATCCCGAACGGACCGGCGACCGCCTCATCGTCGCCGATGACCGAGGAACGGATCACGTCGATGAGCACCGCTGGGTCGGTGGCGTCTGGGCCGGTCACCCGGCCATCGTAGTCGGTCGAACGGACGCAGACCGGCTACCCTCATCGCATGCGGATCGCGACGTGGAACGTGAACTCCCTCAAGGCCCGCCAGGAGGCGGTCGAGGGCTGGCTCGAGCGCGTGGCGCCGGACGTCCTGCTCATGCAGGAGACGAAGCTGCCGGACCACGACGCCCCGGTGATGGCATTCGGGATGCGAGGCTATGACCTGGTCCACCACGGCGAGGGTCGCTGGAACGGCGTCGCCATCGCGCTGCGGCAGGGGATCGTCAGCGGCGGCCTCGTCACCAACTTCGGTTTGGGCGGGGTGCGCGACAGCAGCGCGGGAACGACGATGTCCATCAGCGACGAGGACTTCGACCCGCTCGACGAAGCACGGATGGTCAGCACGGTCGGCGGCGGCATTCGCTTCGTTTCCATCTACGCGCCCAACGGCCGCGACGTGGGCTCACGGTTCTTCACCGGCAAGCTCGCCTGGTACGAGCGACTCCGCCAGTGGCTCGAGGAGGTCTGCGACCCCAGGGAAGACCTCGTCATCGGCGGCGACTTCAACATCGCCCCGACCGACGCCGATGTCTGGGACCCGGCGGCCGTCCACGGCGGCACCCACGTCTCCCCCGCCGAGCGCGCCGCGTTCCAGCGATTGCTCGGGTGGGGACTCGAGGACGCCTATCGCGCGGTGCA
>JAOUEG010000395.1 GCA_029858845.1 Chloroflexota bacterium
TCGACCATCATGATCGCGTCGCGGGTTCCCGAGACGATGAGATCGAGCTCCGAGTCCGCGAGCTCGGTGTAGGTCGGGTTGACGACGAACTCGCCGTTGATGCGGCCGACGCGCACGGCGCCGACCGGGCCGGCGAACGGGATCTCGCTGATCGTCAATGCGGCCGACGCGGCGACCGTCCCGAGCACGTCGGGCTCATTCTCCTGGTCCGTCGAGAGGACCGTGATGACGAGCTGGATATCGTCCTTGTAGCCCTCCGGGAAGAGGGGCCGGATCGGCCGGTCCGTCAGGCGGGCAGCGAGCGTCGCTGCCTCGGAGGCGCGAGCCTCACGCTTGATGAACCCGCCCGGGATCTTGCCTGCGGCATACATCCGCTCTTCGAAATCGACCGTGAGCGGGAAGAAGTCGAGGCCCGGCCGCGGATCGGAACGGTTGGCCGTCCCGAGGACCAGTGTGTCCCCGTAGCGAACGGTGACCGCGCCGCCCGCCAGGCGGGCCAGCTTGCCGGTCTCGATGGTGAGCGTGCGCCCACCGAACTGCGTCTCGAATGTCTGAGACAAGGGAGTGTTTCCTCCTTGGTCGTGGAGGAGGTGACGAGCCATGGGCGGGTCAGCCTGACCGCGCTGGGCTAGGCGCCGGGTATCGAGAGACCCCGGGTCTGGCCCGAGGTCTTCAGGAGAGCGGCGCTAGCGGCGAAGTCCGAGCCGTCCGATGACGGTCCGGTAGCGCGCGCTGTCCTTCTTCATCAGGTAGGCGAGAAGGCGGCGGCGCTGGCCGACGAGCTTGAGGAGGCCGCGGCGCGAATGATTGTCCTTGGGGAAGCTCCGAAGATGTCCCGTCAGTTCCTTGATCCGCTCCGTCAGGAGTGCGATCTGGACTTCGGGTGAACCGGTGTCACCGTCCTTGGTGGCGAACCCGGTGATGATCTCCTGCTTCTGTTCCCGCGCGAGCGGCACTCGTTCCTCCGAACACGATGTTCTACGTGATGTCTTCCATCTATGACCGGCGGATGATACGGGCAGGAGGACGTATCGGTCAAACGTCCGTCCGGTCACGGCGAGCCCCGAGCAACGGAGGCGACCGGTCGGCCTGCACGCTCGGTCCCTGCACCGTACTCTGCACGACACGATGCCACGACTGACCAAGATCTACACGAAGACCGGAGATGCCGGCATGACCGGCCTCGGCGGCGGGCGCCGGGTCGCCAAGGATGCCGCCCGCGTTCGCGCCTACGGCACCGTGGATGAACTCAATTCATGCATCGGCCTGGCGCTCGCGATGGGGTTGTCCGAGCGTCTCCGACTCGAGCTCGGTCGCATCCAGAACGAACTGTTCGACCTCGGTTCGGACCTGTGTTGGCCGGAGGACGACGAGCGCCGGGGCAAGATCCCGACGGTTCGCCCCGACCACGTGCGCAGCCTGGAGCGATGCATCGACGACCTGAATCGGGTCGTGGGCCCGCTCGCCAACTTCCTGTTGCCGGGCGGCTCACCCGGGGCCGCCCAGCTTCACGTCGCCCGCACGGTCTGCCGGCGCGCCGAACGTGAGGCGATCACGCTGTCGCACGAGGAACCGATCGGCGACCTCGTCCTCCCCTATCTCAACCGCCTCTCCGATGCGCTGTTCGTCATGGCGCGCTTCGAGAACCACCAGCGCGGGGTCGCCGAGCCCCTCTGGCAGCCCGGGCTCTAGGCGGCACCCGGACGCCGGCGAACCGTTCGGTCAGCCGGCGAGCGCGATCTCGATCCGGCCGGGATCGACCAGGATCCCACTCAGACGCGCCTGGCCGCGGTCGATGGTGAGCGTGGCCTCCAGGCCGCCGACGCGACTCCGATAGCGGCCATCCGGCGGCAGGGCCAGCGGCCAGGGGAAGGACAGCGGCGAATCGAGGCCATCATGAGCGACACCGGCGGTCGCGGAGATCGTCACGGGACGACCGAGCAACGCCTCCGCGGTCGCGAGGTCTCCGGCAGCGATGGCCGCGCGGATGTCCGCACTGCGAACCGATCGCCCGTCAAGCGTGAACGGCGGAACGACGACCACGTCGAACCCATCGCTGGCCCCGAGGGCGGCCAAGGCGGACGGCGTACCCCGGCGCTCGAACCCGAACGCCGCATCAGGGGTCATCACCAGGCCGGCGAGGGCCGTCCGGAACCGGATCTGCTCGATGAACGCGTCATAGGTGGTGCGGCGCACTTCCTCGTCGAAATGCTGGACGACGGTGACGTCCACGCCGGCCGCCGCCAAGCGCTCCAGGCGTTCCTGGGGATCCATCAACAGTGGCGGCGCCGTACCGGTGATGACCTCATCCGGATGATGATCGAAGGTGATGACCGCCGCTCGGGCGCCACGAGCATCCGCCTCACGCTCCAGGTGATCGAGCAGGTAGAGGTGGCCACGATGCAGACCGTCGAATACGCCCACGACGGCAAAGAGCGGGCCGTGCTCTGCCTGGAGGCCGTCGACCCCGGC
>JAOUEG010000396.1 GCA_029858845.1 Chloroflexota bacterium
AAGCGGGCGATTCCGGAGATCGAGTACAAGTGGGCCAGCGGCCCCGCCGTGTCGATCGAGATCCAGGCTCCCGATACGGTTCGCCCCGGTGAAGAGATCGACATCCGCGTGGTCATCTCGTCGAACAAGGTCGGCCACGATTTTCCGACCGGGCCGCTGGACATCATCCAGTCGTGGATCAATCTGGAGGTGACCGACGACAAGGGTCGGGTGCTGCTCGCGAGCGGAGCGCTGGACGTGCAGCACTTCATCCAGCCGGGAGCCTTCATGTTCAAGGCCGAGCCCGTCGATCAGGCGGGCAACCTGATCGACCGGCACAACTTGTGGGAGATGGTCGGCGTCCGCTATCGCCGCGCGCTGTTCCCGGGATTCAAGGACGTCGCGCGCTACATGGTTGCTTGTCCGTCCGAGACGGCCATCCCGGCGAGTGAAGCGGTGACGGGCGACGGGGCGTCCCGCGAATTCCTGCTCAGCACTCCCGCGGACGCGGGGACGCTGCGCGTGAGGGCTTCCCTGGACTACCGCAAGATCGACCAATATCTTCTGGACTTCGTGTTCGGCGAGGACAACCAACTCACTGCACCCGTCGTCCAGATGGCGGTGCAGGAGAAGACGATCCAGATCAAGGAAGGCTAGGTGTCTCCAAGGAAACGCCTGATCCGAAGGACGCTGATCCTCTGCTCCTTGCCCGTTCTGGTCGCCGCAGCGGTCCTCGTGATCGTGCAGCGCAGCGGCGAGGCTCCGTACGTCGCGGGCGCGGAGCAGGAGGGGATCACCCGTAGCCTGGAGCGCAGCCTGGAGGCGCGACCCACCGCCCTGCGCTTCTCGGAGGTCAGCGAGGCGGCGGGCATCCGCTTCGAGCACTTTCCATTCGAGCGCACCCACCAGCTTCCCGAGGACATGGGATCCGGCGCCGCCTGGGGCGACTTCGACGGAGACGAGCTGCCCGATCTCTTCCTGGTCAATTTCGCGGCCCCGGTGGGCGTGCCCGACGCGCAGCTAGCGGCTTCGCGAGCGACCGACCGGCTCTACCGAAATCTGGGAGACGGCAGCTTCGAGGACGTCACGGAGTCGTCGGGCGTCGGCGTCGCGCACCGGGGCATGGGTGCGAACTTCGCCGACTACGACGCGGACGGTGACGTCGACCTCTTCGTTACATCCTATGGTGAAAACATCCTGTGGGAGAATCTAGGAGACGGCACGTTCCGCGACGTGACCGAGCGGGCGGGCTTGAAAGGCGAAGGATTCTGGGCGGGATCCTCGTGGGCCGACTTCGATCTCGACGGGGACCTCGATCTCTACGTGTGCGGCTACGTGTACTACACGCCGGAGAAGCCCGGCTCGCTCGCCACGCGCGCGGGCGATGGGCAGGTTCCGTTTACGCTCAATCCGTCGTCGTACCCACCTCACCCGAACCGTTTCTACGTGAATCGCGGAGACGGGACCTTCGAGGAGCGCGCGGCCGCTGCCGGCATCCTGGGCGAGAACGGGCGCAGCCTGGGCGCCGCCTGGGCGGACTTCGACGCAGATGGTCTGCCCGATCTCTACGTGGCGAACGACGTCTCGGACAACGGGATGTACCGGAACCGCGGCGACGGCAGCTTCGAGAACATCAGCTACACGGCGTTGGTGGCCGACTACCGCAGCTCCATGGGCATCACCGTCGGCGACTGGGACGGCGACCTCGATCTCGACCTCTTCCTCAGCCATTGGGTCGCGCAGGAGAACGCTCTGTACTCGAGCCTGCTCTCCGATCTCTCGGAGGACGGAGAGGACGCACGGCTTCAGTTCAGCGATGACGCGGATCGCGTGGGTCTCGGTCAGATCGCGCTCGATCTGGTCGGATGGGGGACCGGCTTCGTCGATTTCGACAACGACGGCTGGCTCGACCTGTTTCTCGCCAACGGCAGCACGCTCGAGGAGCGGGAGGACACCACCCGGCTCGTGCCGATGGACCCGCATCTGTACTGGAACCGGGGCCCCGACGAGGGATTCTTCGAGGTGGGCACCGAGGCCGGGATCCGCACCGATCCGCCCGGCGTGGGCCGCGGCGTGGCGTTCGCCGACTACGACGGAGACGGCGACACGGACGTGCTGATCGTGCGCCATGGGGGCAGGGCGCGCCTGCTGCGCAACGACTCCGACGGCGGCCACTGGATCGGCTTTCGGGTCCGGGCGACTTCCGGACATCCGTCGGGGCTCGGTGCCCGGATCGTGGTGCGCGCGGGGGATCGGAGTCTGCTGCGCGAAGTCCGGGTGGGCCCCTCCTACCTGTCCCAGAACGATGCGGAGGTTCTCGTCGGCATCGGCGACGTCACGCGGGTCGAGAGCGTCGAGATCCGCTGGCCGGGGGGCAGCGAGGAGTCGTGGGAGAACCTCGCCGCGGACCGCCGCTGGCGAGTGGAGGAAGGTCGCGAGCCGGAGGAGATCGAGCGGCCGCCGGCTCCGGCGAGCGAGCGCGAGGCGGGCTC
>JAOUEG010000397.1 GCA_029858845.1 Chloroflexota bacterium
CTCGCTCCTCGCCGATCCGTCCCTGACGCGTCGGAAGTTCCTCCGAGGCGCGGCCCTCGCGGGCGGTGGCCTCATCGCAGCCGGCGTCGCGGCCTGTACTCCCGGCGCCAAGGCCGGCTGGACCTACGGTCCCGAAGGCGTTCCCTCAGCGGCCCCCGCACCGTCCGCCACCGCCGCCCCCAGCGCGGGGATGTCCATGGCCCCGAGCGCCGCGCCGTCGGCCTCGGCCTCGACCCCGCCGTCCGGCAATGTCCCCCCCGGCTGGACCGAGCACGATATCTCAGCCCGCAAAGTGGTCCGGCGGTATCTCGGCAACCTCGTGCCCGCGCTCCCATCGATCTACCCGGCGGCCGTCGCGGCCAAGTTGGGCGACATCCTGGCCGTCGAAGAGAACTACCCCGAGCTGTCCCAGAAGCCCGCCTTCGCGCAGGTCCCCAACCTGGTGCTGACGGACGCGGTCTCGCCCCTCACGCCGACCCTCGACGGGGACGTCAAGGTCTTCGACCTGACCATCGACGAGATGGACTGGCAGATCGACGAGCTGCTGCCCCCGGTCAAGGCGCTCGGCTTCAACGCCCAGTGGCCCGGGCCGACGATCCGCGCCAACCTGGGCGACAAGCTCCGGGTGAACTTCACGAACAACCTGGCCGAGACGACCAGCATCCACTTCCACGGCGTGGAGTTCGACGACTTCTTCCAGGACGGCGTCGCATTCGTCAACCAGAAGCCGTTCGCACCCGGCGAGACCTTCGCGTACGAATTCACCGCGCGGAACCCGGGCTCGCTGATGTACCACTCGCACCACAACGCGACGGATCAGGTCGGGCGCGGGCTGCTGGGCGCCTTCATCGTGGATCCACCGGAGCCACAGGCAGCCTACGATCGCGAGTACGTCTGGATCTCCAACGACACGCTCGGCGGGTTCACGATCAACGGCCACGGATTCCCGGCCGTCGTGCCGGTCGTGGCGGCCCAGGGCGAGCGCGTCCTGATCCGGTTCATGAACGAGGGGATCATGATGCATCCGTGGCATAGCCACGGTTTCGCGATGGACATGGTGGCACGGGACGGCATCCCGCTCGGGAGCGCGGCGTTCCGGGCCGACACGATCGGGGTCAACCCGGGCGAACGGTGGGACGGCGTCATCACCGCCGATCGCCTGGGTGTCTGGGCGTTCCACTGCCACATCCTTCCGCACGTGGAGGGACCGGACGGCATGTTCGGGATGGTGACCTCCCTGATCGTCGTCCCGACCAAGGACGACGTTGACGCGATCATCCAGCTCCTGCTCGCCTAGGCCGCCTCGGCGGCGTATCCACGAGGCCGGATCCGAGGAGGAGCGGATCCGGCCTCGGCATGTCCGGCGCCGCTACTCAGTGACGGCCGAGGCAGCAGCGGTCAGGGTCACCGGCCATCGCTTCGTGCGGTCCGTCAATCCGCCTGCTCGGACTCCCCGCCGATATCGGGATCCTCGCTGTTCGCCGGGCCCCCGCCGGCGTCCGATCCCCTGGCCTGACCACGCGGGTGCGCGGTGGCGAGTCGTCTCGCCACCGGAACCGCCCGGTGCCTCGCGAGCTCGGACACGAACGCCGTGAGGATGCCGATCCCGGACAGGATGTAGAACACGGTGAACAGCTTCCCGACGTCGGTCGTCGGGTGGAGGTCCCCGAATCCGACTGTGGCAAGCGTCACCACGGAGAAGTAGAGGGCGTCGAGGAGCGACCATCCCTCGAGCGCCGAGTAGACGACGGTGCCGCTGGTGATGACGAGCAGCGCAGCGATGACCAGCGCCTTGCCCTCGGGTTCCCCCGCCATCGCCCGTAGCGCCTTGAACATCGACCGGTGCGCCTCCGCGTGTGTCTTGCTAGCCTAGCGGACCCCGGCGGGAGACGGCGGTCCCGCGTCGTACGGCAACGACCACGACCTGGGCCGTCGGCCGACGACTAAGGTAGGGGCGTGACGATCATCGACAGGGACGCACTGGCTCGCGCGTTCGACATCGCCGCCGCGCAGGTCGCCGACGGGACGGCGCCGTGGGTCATCGTCGGGCTGGCCGACGCCGCCGAAACCCTCGACATCAAGGCGTTCTCCGCACCCCGTGGTCCCCACGTCGACGACGGGACGGTCGGGCTCGTGGCGTCCATCACCAAGCCGATCGTCGCGACCGTCGTCATGCAGCTGGTCGCGGAGGGACGCCTGACCCTCGGCCAGCCGGTCGAGCCGCTCCTGGGCGCAGCCGCGTCGTCGGAACCGGCGGTGACGGCCTGGCATCTCCTGTCGCACACCTCGGGGATGGCGGAACTGGACTTCGAGCGGCTCGTCGCCGAGGGCGTCAGCCATGCCGTTATCGTCGAGCGCCAGCTCGCCGCGCCGCGGCTGGATCCGCCGGGATCGACCTTCCGGTACGCGACCTCGACGTTCGACCTCCTCGGGGCCATCATCACGGTGCTCGATGGACAGCCGTATCC
>JAOUEG010000398.1 GCA_029858845.1 Chloroflexota bacterium
AGGCCGGATGGCCCGGCGGGCTCCCCGCGCACTTCGCGGTATCGTGTCCCTGCCCAGACCATCCGGAGGATCCGATGCGCCTGTCCCGGGCCTTTTCGCCCACCGTCCTGCTGATCCTGTCCATCGGCCTGCTCGCCGCGTGCAGCGGTGGCAGCAAGGCACCAACGATCTCGGATGCGTGGGTTCGGCCACCCATGGGTGCCGACCTGCCGGCGGCCGGGTATCTCACGATCGTCGGCGGTGACACAGACGATGCGCTCATCGCCGTGACGAGCCCGGTCGCCGCCTCCGTCGAGATCCACGAGACGATGGCCGCGGAGAGCGGCATGACCGGCATGGCGCCCGTGGACCGGATCGACGTCGCGGCCGGGGCGACCGTCGTGCTCGAGCCTGGCGGCTACCACCTCATGCTCATGGGAGCGACCGACCTGCCGGCGGTCGGCGACACGGTGGAACTCACCCTGTCCTTCGAGAGCGGCGGCGATGTGGTCGTCAAGGCCGAGGTCCGCGCCGGCTGAGATGACCGGACACGAGGACTCCCCGAGCCGGGGGGACGACCCGACCAGGATCTTCGATGGGGCGTTCCGCCTCGTCGTCGTGCTGGCCCTGCTGCTCGTCGTCCTGATGACCGTCCGGGTCCTGGCCGACGCCATGGCCCCCGGCGGAACAGAGACGCCTTCAGGGGCGGGGCAGGCTGGCGCCGTGGTCGGCAACGGGACCTCGCCATCGCCGGTGCCGTCGTCATCGGCAGATCCGGCGAGCTTCCTCCTGGCCGACGTCAGGCCGGCGCCCGCCCTGGCGCTGACCGGACCGGATGGCGCCAGGATGTCACTCGCCTCGATGCGTGGCGGACCGGTACTGGTCTTCTTCGGATACACGCACTGCCCGGACGTCTGCCCGACGACGGTCGGCACGGTCGGCGAGGCGATCGATGCCTACGGTTCCGATGTGCGGGCCATCTTCGTCACCGTCGATCCCGAGCGCGACACCGTGGCATGGCTGGCCGAGTTCGTTCGCTACATGCCCACCGGCTTCACGGCGGTCACTGGGACGCCTCCCGAGATCCGCCGGACGGCGGACGGCTGGGCCGTCCGGTACGCGCGCGTGGAGGAGGCGACGCCGGGGACGTATTCCATGGCTCACACGGCCGACGTCTTCCTGGTGGACGCCGACGGGCTGCTCCGGGCGTCCTTCCCCTTCGGGACCTCGGCCGCGACGATGACGAGCGTGCTGCGGCTCGTGGACGCGGCGCCGGCGTCGCCAACGGTCGCCCCGTCGGTCGACGTCGGCGCCCCGACGCCGGCCCCCGCGACTCCTGTTGCCGACCCGAGCGTCTCGCCGGGCACGACAGCCGAGATGACCCCGCTGGCGCCCCTCCTGGTCTCCAGCTCCGTCTGGGCAGGCGGCGCGACGCCGTTGATCCTCGCGCTCCACGACGCGACGGGGCGCGTCAACGATCCGGGCATGGCGGTGACCGCACAGCTCGTGGCAACGGACGGCAGTTCCCTCGGCCCGGCGGTCGACGCGGTTGCGATCCAGCCTTCCGGGTTGCAGGACGTGTCGTTCGTGGCGACCCTCGATATCCCGACGCCAGGCGCGTGGCGGATCGCGGTCACCGCGAGGGACGGCCGCGGGGCAGTGGGGGGCGGCCTGATGGACGTCACGGCCCTCGACCCGGGCGGGTCGGCGGCGCTCGGGGCCACGGCTCCTGCGATCCGCACCCAGACAGCCACCGATGTCCGCGGCGACCTTACCTGGCTGACGACTGATCCCATCCCGGAACCCCGCCTCTACTCCACGTCCACAGCGGACGCCCTGGCCGCGGGCAAGCCATTCGTATTCGTCGTCGACTCGTACCGGTTCAAGGTGACGGAGGTGTGCGGGACGAGCCTCTTCCTGTCGCGACAGCTGATGTACCGGTGGACGGCGATGACCTTCATCCACCACGAGCCGTATCGGTTCTCGGTGGTCACGACGGAGCCGCTCCTGGAGGGAACACTGGCGGAGCCGCGGCTGACCGACGTTGCCGAGGCGTGGGGTGTCGGTGCTCCACCGTGGGGTATCGGATCGATGCCGTGGATCTTCATCGTGGACGGTGACGGGGTGGTGCGGGCCAAGTACCAGGGCGTCGTCGGCAGTGCCGACGTGGATGTGATGCTGACGCTGCTGTCGCGCGGCGGCTGACCCGGCGGTTCGGCCCTTCGGAATCGGGCCACAGGTAACATCACGCGCCGGTCGCAATCCCGCTAGGGTTCCGCACATGGATACGCAGCCGCAGGATGACCTGCAACACTCGCTCCTCGCCGATCCGTCCCTGACGCGTCGGAAGTTCCTCCGAGGCGCGGCCCTCGCGGGCGGTGGCCTCATCGCAGCCGGCGTCGCGGCCTGTACTCCCGGCGCCAAGGCCGGCTGGACCTATGGTCCTGAAGGGGTTCCCTCAGCGGCCCCCGCGCCGTCCGCCACC
>JAOUEG010000399.1 GCA_029858845.1 Chloroflexota bacterium
GATCACGGCGGTCGCCCTCCCCTCCATCCTGGCCGATCTCGCCGACAAGGCCGGTACGTCCGCGTGGGTGGAGCTTCGCAAGGCGAGCTGGATCATCAACGGCTACCTCCTCGTCTACATCCTGACCATGCCGCTGGCGGGCCGACTCGCCGACCTCTGGGGAGCGCGGCGGCTGTTCATCGGGGCGCTGGCCATCTTCGTCGCCGGCTCCGCCCTTGCCGGCGCGGCCCAGGATCTGGACCAGCTCATCGTGGCGCGGCTGGTCCAGGCGGCCGGGGGCGGCGTGCTCGTCCCGGTCGGGACGGCCGCCGCGGCGCACTTGTTCGGGGGGTCCGCCCGCCCGCGGGCCCTCGGCGTCATCGGGGCCCTGACGTTCCTCGGCATGGCCGCGGGCCCGTTCCTGGGCGCCGCCATCCTCGGCGCGGTCCACCCGGAGGACGCACTCGCGGCGGCCGGGCTCGGTGGACCGCCGCTCGAGGACTTCCTGGCTCCCGCGTGGCGTTGGATCTTCTATGTGAACATCCCGATCGGGATCGTGGCGATGACCCTGGCATGGGCCGCGTCCGATGGCTGGGAAACGCCGCGACGATCGGGCCCCGTGGATCTCCCCGGCGCGCTGCTCTTCGGCGTGGCGCTCGGAGCCGGCCTGCTGGGCCTGACCCTGATCGGCGCCACGGGCGTTGCCGGAACCGGACTGGATCCGGGGACGGTGTCGGTCGCGCTGGGCGCGGCCTCGGTGATCGCGACCCTCGTGGCCGTCGTGCGGGCGCTACGGGTCGACGACCCGTTCCTGGACGTTCGACTCTTCCGCGACGTCCCGTTCAGTGCCGCGGCGCTGGTGTCATTGCTCACCGGCTACGCCTTCGCGACCGCGATCATCGGTGGGGCGGTCTTCGTGGACCGGGTCCTCTATGGCGGACCGGATGAGCAGCGACTCGCCCTGGGGGCGCTGGCCGGGGCGACGGCGCTGGGGGCGCTCGGATCCGGTTTCCTGGTCCGGATCGCCAGCTATCGGATCGTCACGCTGGTCGGGCTCGCCTGCAGCATCGGCGGTCTGGCGGCCATGGCCGGCTGGTCGTCGGCGACCGGGATCGAGACAGTGGCTGTCGCCCTCGCCGTGTTCGGCTTCGGCTTCGGCCTCAGCGTCACACCGAGGTCGGCCGCGGCCGTGGAATCGGCCGGCCGCCTTGCCTTCGGGGCAGCCTCGTCGGTCGTGACCGTTGCCCGGATGATCGGCATGGCGGTCGGCCTGGCGGTCCTGACGGCGTACGGGAGCACGACCATCGACCGGCTGTCCGCCGATGTCTATGCGACGCCCGATGCCTACCTCGAGTACATCCCGGAGAACCTGCGCGACCGACCGCTGCGCGACCCGATCGTCGTCGAGGCCCTGGAGTCGTGGGCATCGCGCGAGGCGGCGTCGATCATGGTCGGCCTGTTCCTGCTTGCCGCCGTGGTCACGGTCGCAGCCGTGCCGCCGGCGTTGGCACTCGGTGGCTCGCGCCGCCACGCTCGCACGGACCCCGAGCGTGGGCTCACCGGCGATGACAGCGTCGAGCCGGAACTCTTCCTGTGAGTCGCGTCAGGGTCGACCCTGACGCTACCGGCGGGGCGAGGCGGGCCGGCAACGCATCAGGCGCGTCCCCCTAGTCGCACTTGACCGGTTTCGGTTCGGGGTGGGCGTCTGCCGGGTCCGCGACTTCGACCGAGATCGGCTCCGCGATCACCTGCGTCTTGCCTGGCGTCCCCCGGGGCCCCTCGGACGTCTGGAGCCAGAGCTCTTCCGACGTGGCCCCCAGGGCGTCGAGCAGGTCGCGCTGGTCACGGCGGACGTCCACGATCTCGTACAGGAAGCGGTAGTCGTCGCTGGTCCAGACCTCCACGACCATGCCGACCTGCTTTCGCTCGGGTGTCTCCAGGAGCGGGAGGAACATCCCTTCGCGCGCGTGGCCGAACAGGTAGGTCGCCCCGCCCTGTCCCGGCTGACGGAGCTCCTTGAGATACATCGCGACGTCGCACAGCGGATACCCACTCGGACCCTTCACGACCGGCATGTCGATGTCCAGGGCCGCGATCCGCACCCGGGTCGCGACGCGGTTCGGATCGATGGTCGGGGTCGGGGACGCTGCGGACGCGGATGCCAGAGGTGGCAGGGTGATGAGCGGCGATGGGGTCGCGGTCGCGGTCGGCGTGGGCGACGGCGCGAGGCTCGGGACGGGTTCGGCAGCGACCGGAGCCGTGTAGGTGAGCAGGCCCGCCGCGAGCAGCGTGACACCCGCGGCGGTCAGGACCGCCGGCAGGAGTCGCGAGCGGAGGGACCCCGGGGTATCGGCCATGGGAGTCGAATGCTAGCGCGGGTCCCGGCAAGCTGCCGCAGGCCGCTGGTACTGGTACCCTCCGGCCAACATGTGGGCTCGCCTTTCGATCGTTGCCGGCCTGATCGCCGGTGTCG
>JAOUEG010000400.1 GCA_029858845.1 Chloroflexota bacterium
CTTCGTGAACCGCAGGTCGTAGCGGACCCCCAGGTCGTCGGCCCGGATGGCGTGCTCGGCGCCCCGGCGGGGCGGCGGCGGCGGAGCGCTCGGCTCGACCGCCATCACAGCACCTTCGCGAAGTTGGGCTCGAGCCGCTTGAACACGACCGTGGCGAGCGCGAGGAAGGCGGTGCTCACGACGGCCAGGAGCGCGAGTCCGGCCCAGTCCGGCATGCCCGGTGGGCCGCTCGGCGCCGTCCCCCAGATGACCGTCCGGTAGGCCTCGAAGAGGATGGCGAACGGGTTCAGCAGCAGGATCGTCCGCAGGATCGGGAGGTCGTCGAGCAGCCGGACCTGGTCCAGGACGGTGAGGCTGTAGAGGCCGGGCGACAGGTAGAACCACAACCGCAGGACATGGCGAGCGACGTTGCCCAGGTCCCGGAAGAACACGTTGCCGGCAGACACGACGAGGGCCACCGCGAGGGTGAACAGGAACTGCACCACCGCGATCACCGGGATCAACACGAGATATGGGGTGATCCGCTCGATCGAGAAGAGCATCAGGCCGAGCAGCGGGATGAGCCCGAACGCGAACCCGACGACGCCGGCCGTCGCCGCCGCGATCGGGAGCACGATCTTGGGAAAGGCGATCTGCTTGATGAGCCGGTCCTGGGAGGCGACGGAGGTGGTGGCATCGACCACCGAGGCGGTGAACCACTTCCAGGGCAGGATCGCGGCGAAGATGAACAGGGGGTAGTCCTCGATACCCGCGCCACGGGAGATCAGCGCTACGAGGACGACGTAGACGACCATCTGGAGGAGTGGGTCGATGACCCACCAGAGGTTGCCGAGCAGGGTATCCGCGCCCCGCTTGCGCATGTCGGCGATGACCAGGTACCTGACCAGGCGACGCCGCGACCGGATGTCGTCGAGGCCTTCGCGGATCAGGCGCAGTGCGCTCCGGTCGCCGGCCGCGTTCCGGTACGCGGCGGGAGCTTCACTGGTTGCTGACATCGCGCGGAAGGGTACCACTTCGATCGTCCGCGACCGTCGGCGGCCCCAGGAAGCGATCGACGAAACGGTCGCTGGCGTGCCCCACGTCCGGACCGATGTTGCGCTCGATGAAGGCATCCCAGGCCGGTCGGTCCACCTCGGCCACCCGCACCGCCTCGGCGACGCCGACCGTGTCGACGACCTGTGCACCGATCATCTCGGTCCGGTAGTCGAGATACAGGCCGGGATCCACTTCGTAGTCGGCCAGGTCCGGGACGAGCAGGACCAGCGGTCGATGGAGCAGGGCCCACTCGAAGATGGATGACGAGTAGTCCGTGACGAGGACGTCCGCCGCCATCAGGAGGTCGTTGATCTCCGTCGTCGGATCGACCACGACGTCGAACCCGTCGGTCGCGGTCGCGCTCGGGTCGAGGTTGGGATGGGTCTTGAGGACGAGGACGTGGTCGGCCGGCAGTGCCGCCCGGAGGGCGCGACCGTCGAGGTGGCCGGCCGCGCGCTTGCCCGCGCCCCGGCCGCGAAACGTGGGGGCGTAGAGGACGACGCGCCGGTCACGCAACCGGGGGTGTCGCGCGAGCACGCGCTCCCGGATGGCCGCCACCGTCTCGGGACGGGCGAAGGTGTCCGTCCGCGGTGTGCCGAGCGGGAGGACGCGCCCGAGCGGCACACCGAAGGCCGCCGACCATGGGGCGCGGGAACGCTCGGCCGTGCAGACGACGAAGTCGTAGTGCCGATGGAGGAACCGGCGCTCCGGGTCCGCCGGTGGCGTTCGAGCATCCAGGCCGAAGCGCTTCAAGGCTCCCACCGCATGCCAGACCTGGACGACGGTCGTGCCCGCGCGGTGCGGTGCGACGTGGACGGGGAGGTAGGCGTTGTCGACGATGAACAAGCCGGAGGTTCGCAGGTAGTACATCCCGCGGATCAACCGCAGCAGGTAGCCGATCTTGCCGACGAAGCCGTAGCTGTACGGCTCGAGCAGCAGCACGATGGGCCGGCCAGGATGGCGCGCCACGATGGTGGCGTGCAGGGCCGCCAGGTTGCCCTCCAGGGTGGGCACCCTCGCCGTTGCCAGCACGATGCGCTCGTGCCGCACGGGCAGCCACCCGAACACGATGCCGACCGCCCGTAGCACGGTGCTCGCGAGCAGATACTCGATGCGGCCCATGGGGGCTCAGGCCTGCTGGCGGACGACGATGTTCTGCCCGTCCAGCGTCCTCTCGTCGTCGCGCATCAGGTTGGCGATGACGTCCGCCACGGCTTCCGGCTGCATGATCTTGCTGGGGTCCTCGTCCGGGGCGAGAACCCGGCGCAGCTCGGTGGCCGTCCGACCGGGCGAGATGCTGTACACCTTGATCCCCGTCCCGGCCAGTTCGTCGGCGAGCGTCGCCGACAGCGAGACGACGGCGGCCTTCGATGATGCGTAGGCCACCCAGCCGGGGCGCGACGTGATCCCCGCCG
>JAOUEG010000402.1 GCA_029858845.1 Chloroflexota bacterium
CGCCTACGTCACCTCGAGCCGGTGCGTCATCCCCGAGGAACCATATGACCTCGATGCGCTGGCGGCGCTGCTCGCCGACGATCATCGCCGGAACCCGAGTCACTACTCCTTCGTCATCACCGCCGAAGGAGCGATCTGGAAGGGAGCGGAGATGGCCGACATCGGCGCAGCCGATGCCTTCGGTCATCGCCACAAGGCGAACGTGGGGGAGGCGCTGGCCCTGGAGCTCCGCCAGCGTACCGGCATCGAGACGCTTGCGTCGGAGCTGACCTACGACCTCCGATCCGGCGAGCCGGACGCCATCGACTCGATGGTCGCAACGACGTTCGCCAACGTGGCGATGGACCTGGTCGAGAGCGGCACGACCGGCCGCATGGTCGCGATCCGCGAGGGCAAGTACGCGCACACGTCCCTGCCCGATCCGGCCCTCGGACCGCGCAGGGTACGCGTCAGCGAGATGTACAACTCGGCCCGGTTCCGTCCGCGCTACGACGGCAAGCTTGGGGACCCGATGCTTCTGGTCGGGCTGGACTGACCGTCGGGTCGCCGACGATCGGGGTCGGGGCCCCTCGCCGGCTCCCTAGTCTTCCAGGCCGGACAGGCCGCGGATCGCCCGCGCCAGTGCCGACATATCGTCATCGCCGTGCCCCTGGGCCATCAGGCCGGATTCGAGCTGAGCCGCGAGAGCGCTGACGGGCAGGACCGCGCCGAGTCGGGCAGCCAGATCGAGAGCGATACCGAGATCCTTGTGGTGGAGGGCGACCTTGAAGCCGAGTGGGTAGTCGTTGTCCAGCATCCGGCCACTCCGGTTGGTGAGGACCCAGCTCTGCGCGGCTCCGCCGCCCAGGGCGCCGACGACCTGCTCGACGTCAAGCCCAGCCTTGATGGCCAGGACGATGCCCTCAGCGACACCGAGATAGGCACCGGCGAGGATGACCTGATTGACCGCCTTGACGGCCTGTCCCGCGCCGATCGGCCCGACGTGGGTGACGGTGCGGCCCATCGCTGACAGCGCGGGGCGCGCTCGCTCGACGTCCTCCGGTTCGCCGCCGACGAAGATCGTCAGCGTCGCGTTCCGAGCGCCCTCGCTTCCCCCCGACACCGGCGCGTCCACCATGGCGATCCCGTGTTCGCGCAGGCGCGCAGCGAAGTCCCACGAACCGGACGGAGCGATCGTCGAACAATCGACGACGAGGGTTCCCGCACGAGCGCCGTTGACGACGCCGTCCGGGCCGAACAGGACGTCCTCGACGTCGGGGGTATCCGACACGCACACGACCACGATGTCGGCACTCGCCACGGCCTCCGCAGGCGTGGCCGCCATCGAGACCCCCAGGTCGGCCAGTTCCGGGGCGCGGCCCGGCGTGCGATTCCAGGCGGTGACCGAGAAACCGGCACGCGCCAGGTTCGCCGCCATGGCGGCTCCCATCGTGCCCAGGCCGAGGAACGCCGATCTCTGCACGAAGGGATGGTAGCCGGGTGCTCGTCCCAGCGTGGGATCGTGCTGGGTCCGCCTCAGTCGAGCGCGAACCCAGCGAATGTCACGGCGTGATCGGGATGCGGGTCTGGATCAGCGTGTCCGCAGTCTCGCGATCACTGCCGCCGCTACGGCGACGACCGCCCCGATGACCACGATGATCAGGAGCAGGCTCATCCCCTCCGAGCTGCCCGATCCGGCATCCGGTCCAGGGGATGCGACGGGTGCGGGGGTGGCGGTCGGCACCGGCACCAACTTGATCACCTCGGTCACGACGACCTGGACATCCGACCTCGGGTTGCCCTTCGTGATGACCGGCACGCCGACGAGGTTCTGCCATTCGGTGTCGGTCCCATCGTTGATGGCCGCCTGGACGAGGTAGTCCATGCTCTGATCGATGCCGGTGATGGTGTACGGGATGCCGAAGGGGATCGGCAGCTGCCCGTTGCTGTCCCGCACGTGGATCCCGACCGTCCGGCCCGTCTGCGATTCGACGATGACGGCGATGGCGTAGGCGTCGGACGCCGGCTCGAGCCCAACGGCCGTGATCTGGCCGCTGACCTCGCCCTTCGCGAGGTCGGGACGGTAGCCGAGCTTGATGTCCACGTCAGTCGGAGCCCCGTTCGTCAGGACCTCGATGCCGCGGGAGGTCACCCAGGCGTTCGGTCCGTCGACGATCGTGGCCTGGACGGTGTAGGTGGCTGCCGGGTCGATGTCCGCCGCGTCGAATGCGAGCTCGAAGGACACGGGGACCTGGCCGATGTCGCGATACAGCTCCCAGGCGACGATCGACGCCTCATCGGGGCGCGCCTTGCCGCGTACCAGCGCGACGGCCGCGATCGCATCAGCGGAGAGCTGGTGCGACTCGGCATAGCTGAGGGTTCCCGTGAGCGGTCCCTCGACCGGTGAGGGCGAAGCCTCCGGCGTGGGCGACGGGGACGGAGTCGGGCTTTCGGAGGGGGTCGCGGTCGG
>JAOUEG010000401.1 GCA_029858845.1 Chloroflexota bacterium
CGGCATCCCCGCGATCTCCTCTGCCACGGTGACCAGCTGGTCGCTCTCGCAGCGGACCCCGATCATGGCCATCTGGTGGAAGCCCAGGCGCAATGGGTCGGTGACACCGACGATCTGCAGGATCCCGCGCTCGATGAGCCGATTCGTCCGCGCCCGGACGGCCGCCTCGGAGACCCCGAGATCCGTCGCGATCTGGGTGAACGGGCGGCGACCGTCGGCCTGGAGGTGCTCGATGATCCGCTTGTCCAGGTCGGATACGTCCTCGCCGGAGCGCCCCGGGGGGAGACGCGACCGCGGCCGTCCCTGGCTCGTCATCGGGCACACTCCATCTGCTGCGGACCTGCCGGTGGGTCCGCGTGGAGCCCGAAGGGTACGTCCTCAGGGAGCCGGCGTCGCCGGTCCTTCGGCGGTTGTCGCGTCGGGTGAGGCGGGTGTCCCGCCGGGCGACCCCAGGACCACTCCCGGCACGTCCACGGGCACGGCTGTCCGCACGCGGAGTGGAGAGAGCAGGCGATCGAGCGCCAGGACGAGATCGTCGAGGCCGTCGAGCTGGCGCGCATCGGGCGTGGCCGGCTGTTCGCCCGTCTGCGGTCCCCAGGTGACGAGGATGTTCGAACCGACGATGGCGACCGGGGCCTCCCCCTGGCCCGGCGGCTCCCCCGCCTTCCAGGCCGTGTCGTCGGCGAGGGCGCTCGTCGTCCGGAACTCGCTGACGTTGAGGGGCCACCCGAGGTACGTGGCGTTGATGCGCTTGATCAGCGAAGGGTCCTCACCGCCGGCGTTGGCGTTGTTCGCGGTGATCCGCAGGCCGGCGGCGCCCAGGCCCCGGTAGACCTCGTCCGCGGTCGTCGGGTCGGAGAGGTGAGGATCGGGCGTGACGACGGGGGTGGGACGCGTGGTCGGGGCGGCGCTGGGCGCCGCCTCGCCGCACGCGACCAGCGCGATGGCCGTGGTCGCGACGAGCGCGACGAGCAGGGCCTGCGCGCCGAACCCCCGGGTTGACGGAGAACGCATGGCGACTGAAGGCTAGCATCCGGACCGCTTGCGACGACCCTACGGAAGTACCGCCGTGGTCGTGCTCGGTCGCGGCTCAGTCGCGGTCGAGCAGGTCGAGGACCGGCGCGAAGGCGGCGACACTCTCGAGCGTGATCGGGTCCATGACGAGCTGCACGTGGTCGATCCCCTCGCGGGCGTAGGCACGCAGGACGTCCGCCTGGGTCTGCGGCGAACCCTCCAGCGGCCGGATGGTCTCGCTCAGGCCCGAGCCCTCGATCCGTCCGTGGCCGCCGGCCAGGCGGACCAGGACGGCGACCGTCCGTTCGATCTCCCGGGGGTCTCGCCCGACCGCTCGCGCCACATCGTCCACGAGCTCCCGGAGCGGCGGGACGCCGGCGGGCGCATTGCCCGTGTCCGCCCACCAGACGTTCCAGGCGTCGGCATGAGGGAGGGAGATCCGGAGCATCCGCGGTCCTTTCGACCCGATCATCAGCGGCGGCCCGGACGCCCGCGGCCCGCGCGGCAGCAGCTCGCAGTCGCGGGCCTGATAGAAGCGCCCATCGAAGTCGATGGCACCGTCCTGGAGCAACGTGCGGATGATCGTGAACGACTCCTCGAAGCGATCGACCCGATGGTCGAACGGGAAGCCGTACGCCCGGAACTCCGTTTCGTTCCAACCCGCGCCGAGGCCGAGGATGAAGCGGCCACGACTGATCTCGTCGATGGTCGCGGCCTGCTTCGCCAGCAGAGCCGGGTTGTGGAAGTTCGTGCAGGCCACCAGCGGGCCGAACTCGATCCGGGACGTGCTCGCGGCGATGGCGGCCATGAGCGTCCACGCTTCCCATGGTCCGCGCGGTTCGCGATCGGGCCAGCGATACAGCAGGTGCTCCCCCACCCATACCGAGTCGTACCCGAGGTCCTCGGCGGCTCGGACCATGTCCAGCAGCTCCGCCCACCGCACGTCCCGCTCCACTTCCGGGAGCTGGACGCCGACCTTGAGGGGGCGAGGCATCTGCGTCAGTCGGCGGAAGCGAGGACCAGTGACGCCGCCATCGCTCGCAGATGGTCGGGCGTGCTTCCGCAGCACGCCCCGATGATCCGAGCCCCGGCGTCGCGCATCTCCAGCGCGGTTCCGGCCATCAGTTGGGGGCTCGCTCGGTAGACGGCCTGCATGTCCACGAGCTCCGGCATCCCCGCATTGGACTTGGCCACCAGCACCACGTCCGGGGCCGCGGCGTGCATCTTCTGGACGACCGGGAGGAGCTCGTCCGGGCCGTTGCCGCAGTTCCCACCGATGGCGTCGGCGCCCCATGCGGCCAGGCTGGCGACGGCCGCCTCCGGGGAGACACCCATCATCGTGTGGCCGCGGGTGTCGAACGTCATCGTCGCGACGAGCGCGATCCCGGGAGCCGCCCGGCGCACCCCCTGGATCGCCGCCTTGATCTCGTTGAGA
>JAOUEG010000403.1 GCA_029858845.1 Chloroflexota bacterium
GTTGTTGTACGCATCGAGGTAGCGGCGCCCGTCCACGTCCGTCATCCAGACGCCCTCGGCGCTCGCGAGGTGGATCGGCCGTTCGTACGTGAGCGGCTCCAGGGCGGGCCCCATCACCCGCGTCCGTCGCGCGGCCAATCCCGAGTGGTCGGAGCGCGTCCCGCCGCCCGGCCAGGACGCCCCGAGTTCATGAGCCACACGGTCCCAGCCGGCATCGAGGAGCGTGATGATGGTGCGCTCCACCGCCTCGTTGTAGCGCTCCGCGAACGTGCCATCCTCCAGCCCGCGGTCGGCGCGCCAGGATGAGATCGCGATGGTCACGGCGGCCCGTGCGGCCACCACTTCGCCGAGGAGGCGCAGTTCGAGCGGCTCCAGTGGCGTGATGCGTTGGTACCCGTCGAGGACGAGCCGCGCGACCCGGAACACGTCGTCCGCGGAGCGATCGTTGAGCAGGCTGTCAAGGACGCTGGCGATGTCGATGATCAGAGCCGAGTGGCTCATGTCGCCGAAGTCGACGATCCCCGAGATCCTGCCGCGCTCGTCGGTCAGGGCGTTGTCCGTCGTCAGATCCCCGTGGACGATCTGCGCCCGCAGCGACGGCCAGGCGGGAGCAACGACCTCGTCGTAACGATCGAGCACGCGCTCCACGAGCGCCCTTCGGCGGGGATCGCGGACGGCGTGGACCATGGACCGCGTCCGACCGGCATGCTGGACGTCCCAGAGCATCGTGCGTTGGGCGGCCGGATGGAAGAAGCCGCGCAGGGCGCGACCGAGGCGAGCGGAGGTCGCGCCCCAGGCGACGAGCGCCGCGTCGTCGAGCGTTGCGGGGTCCACCCGCTGCCGCCCCGGAAGCACGTCGTACAGACGGACGTGATGAGCGCCATCGGCGTGGAGGAAGCTGGCACGGAAGGCCGCGGGGTCCGTAGCGTCGACCGGGCGGCCGGTCGGTCCGCGCTCCGGCTCGCCGTCGCCCGCTCGTCGCGGGAGGGCGAGCGGGAGTTCCGGGTCGACGCGCGTGGCGTGGAGCACCGCCAGGGCCTCCATGTCCAGCGTCGCCGGATCCTCGGCGGCGTTCGACAGCTTCATCACCGCCATCGGCGCATCGGCGGCGTCGATCAGCAGGAACGTCTGGTCACGCTCGCTGCCCAGGTCACGGGCCGACGCGGGATGGACGCCGAACGTCCGCGCGGCGATGTCCAGGATCGCGGGTTCATCGAAGTCGGGGGGCGAGGCCGACAGGACGGCGTCGAACCCGGCGGGCGGGATCATCGCGTGGTCATGCTCATGCTGGCTCGATGGTAGCCGGGCTAGAATGGCCGTCTGCGCGGCATCTCGACCCACGGTCCCGCGGGCCAGGGCGGCCTGCCTCGACCGACCGGCCTGCGAGCCTCCCTCCGCCTCCGAGGAGTCCGACCCGACCATGATCAGCACCGGCGAACTCAGGAAGGGCGTCGCCATCGAGCTCGATGGCGAGCTCTGGCAGATCCTCGACTACCACCACATCAAGATGGGTCGGGGTTCCGCCCAGGTCCGGATCACGCTTCGCAATATCAAGCGTGGCCAGACCGTCGAGCGTTCGTTCCAGGCCGGAACCAAATGGCCGCGCGCATCCATGGAGAAGCGGCCGGTCCAGTTCATGTATCGCGACGGCGACGACTATCACTTCATGGATTCCGATACGTACGACCAGTTCCATCTGACAGCGGAGCAGCTCGGCGAGGCCGCCCAGTACATGATGGACGGCATGACCCTCGACCGCACCTCCTACCAGGGCGAGACGATCGGCGTGGAGCTGCCGGTCACGGTGGATCTCAAGGTCGTGGACACCGAACCCGGGTTCGCGGGCGACACGCAGACGGGCGCCCGCAAGCCGGCCACGACGGAGACGGGGCTCGTCGTGCAGGTCCCGATCTTCGTGGAGACGGGCGACACGATCCGGGTGGATACGCGGACCGGGGATTACCAGACACGGGTCTGACGTGAGCGCCCGCCGGGAACCCCCTGACTGGGCGCTGCCCGCATGGGATGCGGGAGACGAACCAGCGTCGGATCAGGGTCGGCCACGGCTTCCCGGGCCGCCGGGAGGCCGCGATGGGCTATCCGGTCCGCGGATCCTGGCCGTCAGCGAGGTCACCCGCGCGGTGCGTGGGGCAGTGCGGGCCGATCCTCAGCTCTCGGACCTGTGGGTCGAGGGGGAGGTCGGCCGGGTCACCGTCTCGTCGGCCGGTCATGCGTACTTCGCGCTCAAGGACGAGCGCAACCAGCTCCAGTGCGTATGGTTCCGGGACGACCGACTGCGGTCGGCGTTCGAGGCGCAGGCCGGGATCCGCGTCGTGGCCCATGGCCGGATCGACCTGTACGAGCCAACGGGGGCCCTGCAGCTCTACGTCGACTCCATCCAGCCTGCGGGCGTCGGCGACCTCGCCCTGCGGTTCGAAGCGCTCAAG
>JAOUEG010000404.1 GCA_029858845.1 Chloroflexota bacterium
CGCTACACCACGATCCAGAACTGGTCGAACGACGTCTACAACCTGGTGACCAAGCGGGCGCATGCGTATGAGCGCTCCACCGTCGAATGGATCGATGCCAACACCGGCAGCCGCAAGACGGTGAAGTTCCCGGCGATCTACCTGCGTGGCGAGGGCGCCACGGCGGACATCATCAGCGTCGCCGTCGCCGGCAGGGGCCAGCATCAGGACACCGGCGCGAAGGCCATCCACCTCGCCCCGAACACCCGCTCCCGGATCGTCTCCAAGTCGGTCAGCAAGGACGGTGGCAGGGCGACATATCGCGGCCAGTTGAAGGTCGCGCCGGGGGCCACCAACGTCGTTGCCAGCGTCCGCTGCGACGCACTGATGCTGGACGACGAGAGCCGCAGCGACACCTATCCCTACATCGACATCCAGGAAGACGACACCACGATGAGCCACGAGGCGACCGTCGGAAAGGTCAGTGCTGATCAGGTCTTCTACCTGATGAGCCGCGGCCTGACCGAGAACGAGGCGACCAACCTCATCGTCCAGGGCTTCCTCGAGGTGTTCACCAAGGAGCTCCCGATGGAGTACGCCATCGAGTTCAACCGCCTGGTCAAGCTGGAGATGGAGGGGTCGCTCGGATGACGACCCCCACGGCCGAACCGTCGACGGCGGCGCCCCGACCACGGGGTCAGCGGCGCCCCCTCGACGAACTGTCGCTGGCAGTGGACGCAGCCGCGCTGGCCGTGGCATCGACCGGGGATCCGGACTGGCTGGCACAAGACCGGGCGGCGGCGTTCCATTCGTGGGCGAGCCTGCCGGGTGAGTCAAACCTCCTGTACACGCCGTACATCGACCTGCGCGCGGCGCGCCTCGATGCCGCCCGACTAGCTCCTCGCCCGGCGACGTCGTCTCCTGCGGCGAACCTGCCGACGGACGCGGACGGACTCCTCGAAACCGTGGAAGGCATCGTCACGGGGGCGGCCCTGTCCGCTGAGGCCGCCGCCGCCGGCGTCCGGCTCACCACGTTCGCCGAGCTGCTGGCCGCAGATCCGGCCCATGCGCGCACCCTCCTGGAAGGCGTCGGGAGTCTGCCGGGGACTGACAAGTTCGCCCAGCTGACCCGTGCGCTGTGGGCGCAGGCGGTCGTGCTCGACATCCCGGCCGGGGTCCGCCTGGTCCGCCCGGTCATCATCCGCTGGCGGTTGGGCGCGTCGGACCGCGCGCTCCTGACCCGGACGCTCGTCCACCTCGGCGAGGGGGCAGAGGCGTCGCTCGTGGAGGAGTTCGTCGAGGAGTCCGCGGAGGGTCCGGGCACCGGACAGTCATTCTTTGCCGGGACCATGGAAGTCTCGCTGGAGCGGGCCGCCAGCCTGACCGTCGCGAGCCTCCAGGAGTTGCCGGACCATCTCGTCGCCTTCCAGCATCGGCACGCGGAGATCGGCGAGGATGCCTCGCTGCACTGGGCGATGGCACAGCTGGGCGGCCGCCTGGTCCGGAGCCGCGTGGACAACCGTCTCGCAGGCGACCGCAGTTCCGTCGAGCAGGTCGAGATCGTGTTCGGAAGCGACGAGCAGCTGTTCGACCTCACGTCCTACACGACGCACATCGGCCGCGATACGACCGGCGACCTGCTGTCCAAGGGAGCCCTGCTGGACCGTGCGCGCAGCTACATGAAGGGCCTCATCACGATCGACAAGAGTGCCGTCGGCACGGACAGCTTCCTCGGCGAGTTCGGGATGAACCTCTCGAAATCGACCCGCTCCGTCGCGATCCCGAGCCTGGAGATCGACCAGCCCGACTGCCGGCGAGCGGCCCACAGTTCGTCCGTCGGACCCATCGACGAGACCCAGCTGTTCTACCTCGAATCGCGCGGCATCCCGCCGGACGAGGCCCGCAAGTTCATCGTGCTCGGGTTCCTCGAGCCGGTCGTCGCGCGGGTGCCACTCGCCTCGGCCCAGGGGCGACTGCGCGAACTCCTCGAGGCCAAGTGGGCGACCGGGGTCGGCGGCGGCGCGAAGGTCGCCGCCTGATGCTCCCAGAACCTCGGTCGCGCCGATGAGGCGCATCGATCTGCTCGCCGTCGACGAGCTCGCCGACGGCGAGATGAAGATGGCGTTCGTCGACGGAACGGACCAGGTACTGGTCGTCAACACCGGCGGCGAATTCACCGCCGTCCAGGGCATCTGCTCCCACGAATACTTCGAGCTGGACAAGGGTTTCCTGACCAACGGGACCCTGACCTGTGCGCTGCACCTGTCGCGCTTCGACCTCACCAGCGGTGAGCCGCTGGACCCGCCTGCCGAGCAGCCGCTGGCCATGTACCCGGTCGTGGTCGAGGACGGCCGGGTCTGCATCGAGGTGCCCGACGGTCCGCTCGAGATCAGCGAGGGCTGAGGACGCCCATACGCTTCGCCGCGTCATCGTGGATGGCGGACGGTATGCGGCAGCCGG
>JAOUEG010000405.1 GCA_029858845.1 Chloroflexota bacterium
GGTTCCGTGCGGCGGAAACGCCGCCATTCGTGGCGACTCGCACGAGGACGACGCGCGGGTCACGGGCCGCCAGGGCGGCCACGACGTCCGCCGTGCCGTCCTGTGAGCCATCGTCGACGACGACGCACTCGACCGCGAACCGGTCGTCCTCGAGCACGGAGGTGATGGCACGCTCGATCGTCGGCGCGGCGTTCCAGCTCGTGATCAGGACGCTCAGCAGCGGGACTCGTCCATCCCTAGGCGGGAGCCCACGGTCCGCAGCTGCCAGCATCGACCGATGGTAGCAGTGGCCCGGCCTATACTTCTGCGCCATGCCCGAGCGCCCGATCGACCTCCGCAGCGACACGGTTTCACGCCCGACGGCCGCGATGCGAGAAGCCATGGCCCACGCCGAGGTGGGCGATGACGTCTTTGGCGACGACCCGACGGTCAACGCGCTCGAGGAGCGCGCAGCCGAGTTGCTCGGGAAGGAGGCCGGCCTGTTCGTGGCGACCGGCACGATGGGCAACCTCGTCGCCCAGCTGGCGCACCTGGGCCGAGGACAGGAGACGATCGCCGGCCGGTACCATCACGTCACGCTGGACGAGGCGGCGGGGCACGCCGTGATCGTCGGCACGAGTATCCGGACGCTCGAGGATCGAGCGGACGGGACGCTCGAGCCGGAGGCCATCGCCGATGCGTTCCGCGATCCGAGCGATGTCCATGAACCGATCACGGGGCTCGTGGTCCTGGAGAACGCCCACGCGCACTCGATGGGCCAGCCGCTGTCACCGGCCTACACGCGGACGATCGCGGCCATCGCGCACGGGCGGGGTGTGCCGCTGCACGTGGACGGCGCCCGGTTCTGGAACGCCGTGATCGCCCAGCATGATGCCGGGGTCAGCGCGCCGGACCTGGCCGGCCCGGCGGACACGGTGTCCTTCTGCCTCAGCAAGGGTCTCGGCTGCCCGGTGGGATCGGTCGTGGTCGGATCGCGCGCCGTGATCGCCCGGGCACGGCGGGCGCGCAAGCTCGTGGGGGGCGGGATGCGCCAGGCCGGCGTGCTGGCGGCACCGGGCCTGGTCGCCCTTCGCGATGGGCCCGAGGGGATGATCGACCGACTCGCCGACGACCACGCCAACGCTCGCCGACTGGCGGAAGCCCTGGCCGACATGGACGGCATCCGAAGCCCCGGCGGCATCGCCCAGCCGGCAGCGGGCAGCCTCGATCCGTCCCGCGTCGCGACGAACTTCGTCCTGTTCAAGGTGGATCGCGACCGAGCGGCCTTCCTCGCGTCCCTGCGAGCACGAAACGTGCTCATGCTGGAATATGCGCACGGTCAGGTCCGCGCCGCGACCCACCATGACGTGACCGCGGCCGACATCGACAAGGTCATCCTGGCCACGCGCGACGCGCTCGCCGACACGGGCGCGTCGGCCGGGGCGATCGATCGGGTCGGCGCCCCCGGCTGACGGTACGACCGGTCACGTCGGGCGGATCGACCGACGGCACGGATCCGAGGAGTCCTATCTCTTGACGTCATCATTCGAACCCATGGACGCGTATCCCCTGCCCCGTCCTGCCCAGGCACCGGACCAGGGGCCGCTCGACGACGCTTTCTACGACCTCGTCGAGGCCCGCCTGCGACGGATCGTCCAGGCCAACCCCGTCGTTGCGACGGGCCTCGGGATCCACGATTACGACGACACCCTCGGCGACGGCGGACGTGACGCGCTCCTGGCCGAGCTCGCGGCGGACCGTGCGCACCTGACCGCGATCGAAACACTCGATCCGGCGGCGCTCTCCGTGGGAGTCCGCTTCGAACGCGAGCTGGAGATGCACAACGTCCGACGAGAGATCCTGGACGCGGACGTCATCCGGATCTGGGAGCGTCGCTCGCTCGCCCTCGACACGATCGGGGACGGGCTGTTCCTGCTGTTCGCCCGGGATCACGCCCCGCTGGCCGAGCGGCTCGAAAGCATCACCGGTCGGCTCGAAGCCCTGCCGCTCTATCTCGACGAAGCCCGCTCCCGGGCGACGGTCCCGCAGGTGCGGCTGTGGCAGGACGTCGAGATCGAGACGTCCGCGGAGCTGCCGCTCTTCCTGGAGGAGATCTCCGCTGCGGCAGATGTGCTCGCCCCGGCCGAGCGCCGGCGGCTGGATCGTGCGGTGGATGCGGCCAAGGTGGCCGTGGATCTCTACGGGACGTGGCTCGAAGGGACCCTTGCGGGTGGGACGGATGCGTGGCCGGTCGGGCGCGAGCGCCACGACGCCATCGTCGCCCATCGGGCGTTCGACGGTCTCGACGCCGACGCGATCCTGGAGCTCGGCTGGGAGAAGCTGGCCGAGGAGAAGGCCGCGCGACAGGCCGCTGCTCGAGAAGTGGACCCGGACGTGCCCGAGGCCGTGGTCGTCGACCGGATCAAGTCGGATCAGCCCGCGGGCTTCGACGAG
>JAOUEG010000406.1 GCA_029858845.1 Chloroflexota bacterium
TACAGCCAGCGCCTCCAGGTCGGCGATGCCGTCGACCAGTCGCCACGCGGCGCGGACGGCACCCCGACAGGCTTCGACCTGCGGCTGTCCGGCGTGGATCCGACCGACCCCGCCACGTTCGCGAACCCGCCATGGGCGATGGCCGGAAGCGACGGGAACGACCACCTGACCGCGGCCCTTTCGGACGCGGAGGCCGCGGCGGCCGGCGTCCCGGGCGGTCTCGCGCTGGACCTGACGCTGACCAGCCGGAAGCCACCCGCGATGCATGACACCGACGGCTGGATCGACTTCGGTCCCGCGGGCGGGTCGTACTACTACTCCCGCACGGCCATGGACGCCATCGGCGTCGTCCGGCTGGACGGTCGGTCGCTCCAGGTCGGTGGCGATGCCTGGTTCGACCACCAGTGGGGCGACTTCATCAGCGTCGGTGGCGGCGGCTGGGACTGGTTCGCCGTCAACCTCGACGACGGGACGGACCTGACGATCTCGCTCGTCCGCGACGCGGACGGGAGCTTCCCGCTGGTCTACGGCACCCTCATCGAGCCGGACGGGACGACACGGCACCTCGAGCGGGACGCCTTCACGGTGCAGGTCACCGATCGCTGGAGGAGCCCGGCCACCGGCGCGGACTATCCGGCGGGATGGACGATCACGCTGCCCACCGAGGATCTCGTCATCGACCTCGCGCCGACCGTCGCGGCCCAGGAACTCGACACCCGGGCAACGACCGGCGTGGTCTACTGGGAAGGCTCGCAGCGGGTAAGTGCGACCCGTGCCGGGGTCGCCATCGGCGGAGAGGCGTACGTGGAATTGACGGGCTACGCGCCGGTGATCGCCGCCAGCCGCTGACCGGCCCTCACGGGCCGGCGGAGGCCGCCAGCGACGCCGCGGCCGCGTCCAGCGCCGCCATGTCTCCCGTGATGGCGAGCATCGCCCGACCGGCATCGACGTACGCGCCGGTGTTGGTGAGCGATGCGGCCAGCCCGGCGCGGGCGGTCCGACCGACCGCCGCGTAGAGCTCGACCAGGTCGGCCGAAACGTCCGTGGCTGCCGGCCAGCCGGCCACGTCAGGAGCGATCCGGTCGCCGAACGCTGCGGTGGCCGCAAGGGCGCGCAGCGCCTTGGCGATCTCCGCCGTGGATGGCTGCGCGACGGCGAGGGCGGACCCCAGCTTCGCGGCATCGTCTGCGAGCCGTTGATTCAGCAGGGACGATTGTCGGAGCGCGGATCTCGCCGCCGCGGAGGCGGTCGATCCCGCCGCCGGCGGCTGGATGGTCGCCACCGGCAGCGGGGAAACGGCAGCGCCGGGCGCGGCGACCGTCTCCGGCGCGGCAACGATCACTGCGGCCGTCTCACCGCGGGAAAGCGCCCAGACACCCGCGATCGTCCCGCCGCCCACGATGAGTCCGGCCAGCAACCCGACCCCGATGAACCCGATTGCCCGGGTGGCGCGAACTCCGCCGATCAGGCGAGTGGCGCAGCCTGGGCAGCGTCGCGTCCCGACGCCGAGGGGTCGGGCGCACGCCGGGCAATTGAAGATGTTGGCATCGAGCTCGCCGATCGGATGGCCGGATCGCTCGTCGCGTCCAGCCGCATGGGTCGGCTCGCCATGCAGCGCGTCGATCGTCATCGTTCCCTCGCGACCGGATCGACCCGGTCAGCATCGGCCCAGTCTGGGCCGTGGTCCCGGGAGCGGCCACCCGACGATGGTCCCTGCGTGCGCGGTACCGACACCGAGCGCGGCCACCGACACCTGAGGAGGGCAGCCGCGCGATACTGCAGGCATGCACCTGCAACTCACCCGCCGCGGCGACTACGCCGTGCGCGCCATGCTGGCCCTGTCCGAGTCGGACGTGGAGCCGTGGCTGAGCGCCACCAGGATCAGCGCCGCGATGACCATCCCGGAGCGGTTCCTGCCTCGCGTCCTGAGGGAGCTCGCCCGGGCCGGGCTCATCGAGGCTCGAACCGGCCGGACCGGGGGGTACCGGTTGGCGCGCCCCGCGAACGAGATCACCGTGATGGACGTCATCGCCGCGGTCGAGCCCGAGGACGACGACCGGCGCTGCGTCCTGCGCGGGCTCCCGTGCGGGGCGGATGGGCGGTGCGCGGTCCACGCAACCTTCGCCGAGGCGCGCACGGCGATGCAGGGCCGCCTTTCCGCGACGACGCTGGCAGACCTGGCGCACCCAGCGCGCTGAGACGCCCATCGCGTCGGCGGTCGGCGCCTCCGCGCGGCAGCGGAGGGTCGCACGACCGGGCCGATCGGCACTCCAGCTTGGGCCGATCGGCCTATGGCTCCAGGTGGCTCGCGCGGCGACTATTCATGTACTAACATGGTACATGTTTAGCAGCGATCGATCGGAGGCGACCCGATGCGCACGAAGCTCCTGCCCCTTGCAGCCCTCGCGATGCTTGTCATCGCA
>JAOUEG010000407.1 GCA_029858845.1 Chloroflexota bacterium
CGTCGGGATCGGGATTGGCGGCGGCCCTGGGCGACGCCAATCCCGATCCCGACGGCGAAGTCCACGAGGAGCGCGGCGGCGGCGAGCAGGAGGGTCTGCGGGATTGCGTCGGCCAGCGCGGCCGTGACAGGGCGGTGCTGTGTGAGCGAGACACCGAGATCGCCCTGAACGAGGCGCGCGAGGTAGCGGAGATACTGTTCACCGATCGGCCGGTCCAACCCGAAGTTGCGGCGCAGCTGCTCCAGGGCTTCGGGGGCGATCTGCGGGGCGTCGCCCAGCACCGTCAGCGGATCACCCGGCGCGAGGTGCAGCAGCACGAAGACGAGCGTCGCGACGCCGAGGACGACGAGGACGCCCTGCAGCAGCCGGCCGACAGCGAAGCGAATCAGGTCGGTGTCCATGCCCTCCCGCGGGCGTTTAGCGACGCCAGGTCCAGTCGGGGTCCGCGAACCGGGTGTCCGCCGGAACCGCCGCCGGCGCGGCGTCGGTCCACGTGCCGGGCCACGCCCGGCGAGCGGTGCCGAGGATGGCTTCCGTCACCTCGGCAAATGTTACGTCCCGTCCGAGCACTTCGCCAAGCGACGTGGCGTGCACCTCCGGCGCGAGACCCCGCGTGACCTGGGCCACGACGTCCTGCCCGTTGGCGAGGAGGATGGATCCGTGTTGCAGGAAGGCAGTTCCCTCACGGATCTGGGCGCTTCCCACGAGCTTGCGCCCATCCACGATCACCTCACCACCGGCGGGGCTGGCAAAGCAGGCCCCGGCGCCGGGCCCCAGCAGTGGGGTCGGCGGTGCGAGGGTCGCCGGGACCCCGAGGGTCCGGAGTCCGTCGGTGATGACGGTGTGAATGGCCCGATACGTTGCCGGGAGCGAGCCGAACAAGGAGACCGGACCCGCGACCGCGTACGTGACCTCGGCATCGTGCCAGACGGCCCGCCCGCCCGTCGGCCGGCGCACGGTCGCGAGGCCGCGTGCGGCGATCCGCGCGCGGTCATAGCGGGTGCGGGCCGGCTCGTTCCGGCCAAACGACAGGCACGGCGGATCCCACCGGTAGCAGCGGAAGAAGGCGACCGTCTCCGCCGCCGCGTGCAGCAGCGCGTCGTCCACGGCCATGTGGTCGGCGCCGGGACGGCCGGTGGGGTCGACGATGTAGGACCAGTGCATGGAGAACGAAAGAGGGGGAGGAGGGGGAGAAGTGGGAGGGGAGGGCAATCCCTCCACCCCCTCCTCCCGCTTCTCCCCCTCTGCCTTGCCTCCTACGGTATCCCCCCATACGCCTCAATCGGCGGACACGCGCACACCAGGTTGCGGTCGCCGTACGCGGCGTCGATCCGCCCAACGGTCGGCCAGATCTTGTGGGCACGCGTCGCTGGGGAGGGGAAGCCCGCGCGCTCGCGCCCGTAGGGCCGATCCCAGTCGTCGGCAGCCACGACGTGCAGCGGGTGTGGTGCGCGCTTGAGCACGTTGTTCGCCGGATCCGCCTCGCCCCGCTCGATCTCGCGGATTTCCTCCCGGATCGCGATGAGGGCCTCGCAGAATCGGTCCAGCTCCTCTTTCGACTCGCTCTCGGTGGGCTCGACCATCATCGTGCCCGCCACGGGGAAGGAGATCGTCGGTGGGTGGAAGCCGTAGTCGATCAGCCGCTTCGCGATGTCTTCCACGTCGACACCGGCGGAGTGCTTGAACGGTCGGGTATCGACGATGGCCTCGTGCGCGACCATGCCGTTGGCGCCGGCGTACAGCACGTCGTAGTGGCCGGCGAGGCGCTTCATGATGTAGTTGGCATTCAAGATGGCCACCTTGGTGGCCGTGGCGAGGCCCGGTCCGCCCATCATGGCGATGTACATCCACGAGATGGGCAGGATCGAGGGGCTGCCCCACGGGCCCGCCGAGATCGTACCGCAGGACTGTTTCCTCCCGAGGTCCACCACGGGGTGGTCCGGGAGGAACGGCACGAGGTGGTCGGCCACGCAAATGGGGCCCATCCCCGGGCCGCCGCCGCCGTGGGGGATACAGAAGGTCTTGTGCAGGTTCAGGTGGCACACGTCCGCGCCGATGGCCGCCGGACTCGTGAGCCCCACCTGGGCGTTCATGTTGGCGCCGTCCATGTACACCTGACCGCCGTGCCGGTGGACGAGCTCACAGATGTCGTGGATCGCCGCTTCGAACACGCCGTGGGTGGACGGATACGTGACCATCAAGGCGCCGAGGGTGCTCGCATGCGCTGCCGCCTTGGCCTCGAGATCGGCGAGATCGATGTTGCCGTGGGCGTCCGTCTTGACCACGACGACTTCCATCCCCGCCATGACCGCGCTGGCCGGGTTGGTGCCGTGCGCCGATTGCGGGATCAGGCACGTCACCCGGTGATCCTCGCCGCGGGCGTCGTGGTACGCGCGGATCACGAGCAGACCGGCATAC
>JAOUEG010000408.1 GCA_029858845.1 Chloroflexota bacterium
CGAGGCCGAAGGCGTCGACGTCCGCCTCTACGACATCATCTACAAGCTGACCGACGATATCGATGCGGCTCTCAAGGGGCTGCTCGAGCCGGAGATCGTGGAGGTCGTGGAGGGCCGCGCCGAGGTTCGCCAGATCATCCGCGTGGGGAAGAGCACCGTCATCGCCGGTTCGTACGTCACGGACGGCCGGATCGTTCGAGGGGGTGCACGGATCTGGCGCGGCGGGCGCGTGATCGCCACGGACCGGATCGAATCGCTGCGCCGGTTCCGCGACGATGTTCGCGAGGTCCAGGCCAACTACGAATGCGGCATCGGACTCGCCGGCTTCCACGACGTGGAGGAGGGCGACATCATCGAGTGCTTCACGTCGCAGACGGTCTCCCGGGTAGCGGCATCCTGAACCCGTCTCTTCCGTGAGCCAGCGAACGGACCGGGTCGATGAGCTCCTGCGTCAGGAGATCGGGGTCATCGTCGCCCGGGATGTGGCCGACCCGCGAATCGGGTTCGCCACGATCACCCGGGTCGAAACGACGCCGGATCTGCGCCATGCCAAGGTGTGGGTGAGCGTCATCGGTCAGCCGGCCGAGCGCGCGGCGACCATCGCGGCGCTTGGCCGCGCCATGCCCTTCGTCCGCCACGAACTCGGCCGGAGCCTGCGCATCAAGCGCATCCCGGATCTGCACGTCCAGCTGGACGACACGGCAGAGCGCGGCACCCGCGTCCTGCAGCTGCTCAACGAGCTGGAAGCCGGCTCGGCCGTGGATGAGGATCTGCCGCTCGGCGAAACCCTTCCGACCCCGGTCCCACGGCTGCATCACGAGGGTGATTCGCCGATCGAGCCGCCGTCCGCCGTGATCCCGCCCAAGCCTCGATCGCGTCGCCGGCGGGCGGACTCCCACAAGCGCTGATGACGGTGGACCTCGGCCCGTTCCTCCCTGCGGTGCCCGATGCCGTGCTGGAGCGCGTGCGCGGAGCGCGGCGCGTCCTGGCTGTCGGGCATGAGAACCCTGACGCGGACACGCTAGGCGCCACGCTCGGCATCGTGGCGATCGTGGAGGCACTCGGCGGGACGGCGCTGCCGGTCTGCACGGACCCTGTACCGCCCCTGTACGACTTCATGCCAGGCATCGAACGCTTCCGGACCGATCCCGACGTCACTGCCGACTACGATCTCCTCGTGATCTCCGATTGCGGGAGCCTCGACCGTGTCGGCGCCGTGGGTGTGCGCCACGCCGAGCTGTTCGCGAGGTTGCCGCGCGTGGTGCTCGACCACCATGCGTCGAACGGATCGGCCGCAATGGCGGACTGGATCGACCCTGCCGCCGCGGCCACCTGCGAGATGGTCATGCTCCTGGCCGGCCGTCTCGGCGTGGGTTTCGACGGCCCGTCGGGCAAGGATCTCGCGACCGTCCTCATGGCCGGGATCGTGATGGATACCGCGACCTTCGCCCACCCGAATGCGACCCCGCGAACGCTGGCCGTGTCCGCCGCCCTGGTCGAGGCGGGAGCACCGCTGTCCGATATCTCGAGGCGCCTGTACCGCTCCAAGCCCGCGGCCCAACTCCGACTCTTCGGCCGGGTGCTCGACCGGCTGGAATCCACCGATGACGGACGGATCCTCTGGTCCACCCTCCTGGACGCCGATCTCGAGGCGACCGGGACCCGGCCGGCACATTCCGAGGGGATCATCGACCTGCTTGCCCAGGCTGACGATGCGGAGGTCACGATCCTGTTCAAGGAGGCCCCTGACTCCACGACCCGGGTGAGTGTCCGGACCAAGCCCGGCGGCATGGACGCGACGGTCCTGACCGGCGCGTTCGGCGGTGGCGGGCACGCTCGCGCCGCCGGGGCGACTGTGGACCGACCAGTCGCAGAGGCGCGGGTCCTGGTCCTCGCGGAGGCGCGCCGACTTGCCGCCGACATCCCGGCCCCGAAGGCACGCTGAGGTGGCTCGCTCGTCGCTCGGACCAGGTCTCGACGGGATCCTCGTGGTGGACAAGCCGGTAGGTCCGACATCGCATGACGTCGTGGGTCTCGTTCGGCGCCTCGCCGCCACGAAGCGCGTCGGCCACGGCGGGACCCTCGACCCCTTCGCGTCAGGGGTGCTGCCGGTCTTTCTCGGGAAGGCGACGAGAGTCGTCGAGTTCCACCTCGCTGATCGCAAGGCGTACCGGGCGACGGTCTGTTTCGGTGCGTCGTCGTCCACGGACGACCTGGAGGGCGAGCTGACGCCCGCGATCGGACCGGCTCCGGTGCGCGTTGACGTCGAGGCCGTGATCGCCGAGTTCACCGGCCCGATCCAGCAACGGCCACCGGCGTACTCCGCGATCAAGGTCGCCGGACGGCGGGCGTATGCCATGGCCCGCGCCGGCGAGGCCGTCGAGCTGGCAGAGCGAGCTGTGACCA
>JAOUEG010000409.1 GCA_029858845.1 Chloroflexota bacterium
GTGCTCGTGGTCGAGTTCGCCTTCGAATCCCTCGAGCACATTGGAGACGTTGGAAAAGCCGTGCCTTTCGAGCTCCAGCCCCGCATCCACCGAGCGCTTTCCGCTGCGACAGATCAGGATGATCGGACGGTCCTTGCGGCCCGCCATGCGCAGCACCTGGTCGGCAAAGTGCGGATTGACCTCGAATTCCGGTGCCGTGTTCCACTCGATGTTGATCGCATCGGTCGGGTGGCCGACGTAGAAGAACTCGACCTCGGTACGGCAGTCGATCAGCAGCGTGTTCGGGCTGTCCTTGATGATCTCGTACGCTTTGGTGGGATGCAGGTGATCCATGGTGCGCTCCGTGGGAGCGCATTGTCGGCCCAGGCGGCCGGCCCGATCGGAATATCACCTTATATGCTTATTCCACCGGCCACCGCCGCGCGGCACACCTGGCAGGCGCGGCCATGCGTGCAAGCGCCCGAGGCGGGCTTGCGGGCCATGCGCCGCCGATCGTGCCGCGACAACTCCCCTACGGCTGCTTCGGCGTCTTGTATTCGGCTTCCTTCTGGAACGGGACCCAGACGGTCTCGTAACCGACGAACCCCTTTTCGTTCGGCGGCATCTGTCGCGTTGTCAAGAAACGCGATTGGCCGTCAGGAACCTTGGTGGGGGGCTGCTTCTGATCGCTCATGAGTCGCCTTTCGAGTGTTGAAGTGAGGGTTGCCGCTCAAACAGGCCTCAACAGCGACCTGTCGACATCGGCTCCCGCAGGGATCGCTCCGCCCGCCTTTGTCTCTGGCTCGGTGGCGTCGCGCACGGTCAGTATCTCGAGCGTGAACACGACCTGCCTGCCGCACAGCGGATTGTTGCCGTCGACCGTGAGCGTCTCGTCGTCCATCTGCGTCACGAGAAAGCTGCGGGTCTGACCCTTGTCGTTCTCCATCAGGATGGAGGTGCCGACTTGCCGATACTCCTCGGGGACGTTCTCGAGGGCATCGGAAAAAACCAGCGACTCGTCCCTCGGGCCGAAGATCTGGTTGCCGTCGATCGCCACTTCGATGACGTCGCCAGCGGACTTGCCCTCGAGTTCCCGATGGACCGACGGGGCGAGGATTTCATTGTGACCGTGGACATAGCCGAGCGGGAACTCGACCCGGGTGAGCACATGCCCCGATTTCCTGTCGGTCACCTTGTAGGTCAGCTCGACGAACTTGCCCTCGCGGATGACTTCGCTCACTTCAGATCCCGATGACATGTTCAGAAGATGGACGCACCGAAGATCCTGAGCTTTCCGTCCTCGTAGCCGAGGACAAGCCGGCCCAGCCACTCGCCGGGCTTCTTGGTGCTGCGCTGCCGGAAGAGAACCGTCACATGCTCGCCCCGGCGAATGATGCCGAGCGAGTCAAATTCTTCAGACAGATTGCGCGCCAAGTCGCTATTCGCAAACTGGTGGCCCGCGACCACCTGGTCCATGGCACGGGCCAGCGTACTGGAAAAGTTCCTGGCGAATTCCCCGTAACTGCCTTCGTTCGAGTACTTGACGAGGTCGCGCCACAAAGGTTTGGCCAGGGCCAGGATCTCTTCGTCCGTCTTTTCAATGATGTTCACGCGTGTGCCCGGGGATCTTGCTACTTCTCATCCCCGACCAGGTGATAACAAGGCGCCTTCTCCATCGTGTATTCGCCCGTCTTCGGATCGCGGCGCGACACCGTCAGCACATGCCAGTTCGCGTCGTCCACCTTCATCGCGTCGCCCCGATAGTAGTAGCCGGGCCAACGCGTTTCCTTGCGGAACAGCGTGTGCTGCGTGACGCACTCGGCGGCACGGTGGCGATGCTTCAGTTCCCATGCACGCAGCAACTCGTGGATGTCCTTGGCGGCCAGGCTCTCGAGGTCTTCCTCCATGATCTTGAGCTTCTTCAGACCGATGTTCAGAAGCTTCTCGTTGGTCATGTAGTTGACGGTCACGCCGCCGCAATACTCGTCCATCAGCTTCTGCAGGCGGTCCAGGCCCTGCTTGGGGTTGATGTAGTGCGGGTTGACATCGCCCGCCACGATCTCGTTGCGGTAGATCCGGTAGTGCTCCAGGGGCTTGTAGATCTCTTCCTTGCGGCGCCTGATCTGCTCGTCGGACACGACGATGCCTTCGCCCTTGCCGTCGTCGATGTACTTGCAGGCGGCCTTCGCGGCCAGGCGCCCTTCTGTGAACGAGCCGGACGAGAAGGCATGCGGTGTGCCGCCGACCGCGTCGCCGGCGCCGAACAGGCCCTCGATGGTCGTCATGCGGTTGTAGCCCCAGAAGTACTCCGGCGGCGAGATGTCCTCGGGGCCGGAGCACCAGGCGCCCGAACCGGTCGCGTGCGAGCCCATCACATAGGGCTCGGAGGTGGTCAGTTCGGGATTCTCGTTCTTCGGGTCCACG
>JAOUEG010000410.1 GCA_029858845.1 Chloroflexota bacterium
GGAACGCCAGACGAGCCCGAGCCGGCCGTCCGGAGCCCGCCGAGCCCAGATACGGCGCCGCGGCAGGTAGAACGTGATGGTGATCCCGGCGATCAGGCTCAGGAAGGCCAGCCAGACCAGGCCCTGTCCGGGATCCGACTTGGCGATGAGCAGGGTGTACTGACCGACGTCGGTCAGGGCGATCGAGATCCCGAGCTCGTCCGACACCCTCGCCTCGCCACGCTCGAGCGTCACCGGCGGGTAGTTCTCCGGGACGGGGTTGCCGTCGGCGTCCGTCCCGATCACCCGGTACGGCAGGACGAGGACGACGCCGGTCCCATCGGCCGCCCGGCTGAGGAGGAGCTGGAGGCCGAGATCGCGTCCCGGCACGGCGAGGATCCCGTACGGCGAGCCCGCCGCCTCGTCCGTGAGTGGTACCTGCCCGTCCCACAGCGGCTGACCGGTCGCATCCTTGACGACGAGGTGCGGGGCTGCGCCGAACCCGTTCTGGTGGAAGGTGTAGCCGCCGACGGACAGCGGATCGTTGACCCGGATCGTCTTGCGGGCGATCTCCTGGCCGTCCCGGAAGACCGCCACGTCCGTCGTGAAGTCGGTCGGCATGCCGGTCTCGAATCCCGGCGCCTCGAACCCATCGTTCCTGACGAGCATCAGGCCCGGCGTGCCGATCGGCTGGACGGTGAGCGAGCTGCCCTCGGGGATGACCAGTCCCTGCTCATCACCGAACCGCGACGTGACGGCCGCGGCGAGGAGGAACAGGATCAGGCCGAGGTGGGTCAGGAGCGTCGCCATCTTCGTGTACTGGTGGCGATCGCCGTACACGTACCGGCTCCCGTCCTCGGCGGTCGCCTCACGGACGCGGAAGCCCCGCCGGCGGACGACCTGGACGAGGTCCTCCGTCTCGACGCCATCCATCGCCGCGCGATCGGGCAGGACAGGATCGAAGAAGACCTCGGGCTGGACGACACGCACATCGGCGACACCGCGCCACAGCCGCGGCGTTCGGTCCAGCGTGCAGACGACGATCGAGATGACGAGGATCAGCAGGCCCAGGCTGAACCACGGGGAGCGGAAGACGGCGAACGCCCCCAGCCGCTCCAGCACGTCCACGGCCGCGGATCCCAGGACGCTGTCGTAGCGAGCGTGGATCGTGCCCATCGCGGCCGTGTAATCGCCCGCGGACCGGAACGCGGAATCCGGCAACTGCTGGAGCGTCATCCCGACGACCGCGACGAGGGCGAGCAGGATGATCTGCACGACCGCGAAATCGACCGAGGTGAAGAGCCGCCAGAGCCCCATCCCGGCCCGGGCGAGCAGCGTGGTGGGCGCCGCTGGCGAGGACGGCGTCCGGAGCGTGGCCGGCGTCGCGATGAGTCCGGTCCCTACGCGCCGACGGGCGTACCGGCGGTTCGCGAGCCGGCGACTCGACGCGCGGCGGCGAGCGCTGCGGCGAAGTCCTCCTGGAGGTCCTCGAGGTCCTCCAGCCCGACCGACACCCGCAGCATGCCGGGCGTGATCCCGGCGTCGGCCAGCTGCGCCTCCGTCATCTGGCGCTGCGACGTGGACGGCGGATGCACCACGAGCGTGTGGATGCTTCCGAGCGAGGCGGTCAGTTCGGTCAGGGTCAGCGCGTCGACGACGGCCCGCCCGCCCCGCCGGCCGCCGGTGACCTCCATGGCCAGCATCCCGCCGGCGACACCGGGACGGAACTGGCGCGATGCCACCTCGTGCTGGGGATGGCTCGGGAGTCCTGGATAAAGGACCCGCCCGACGCCGTCCTGGCCCTCCAGCCAGGCAGCCAGCGTCGCAGCCGTGCGGGCGTGTCGCTCCGCCCGGAGGCCGAGCGTCATGATCCCGCGCAGGACGAGGAAGGCGTCGAACGGACCGATCGTGGCGCCGGTGTCCACCTGGACCTTCTCGACTCGGCGGATGAGCTCCAGCGGCCCGGCGACCACGCCCGCGATCACGTCGCTGTGGCCCGACAGGTACTTCGTCGCCGATTCGACCACCAGGTCGGCACCGAGGTCGAGCGGGCGGCACACGAACGGTGAGGCGAAGGTGTTGTCCACGACATACGTGGCGCCGCTGTCGTGGGCGAGGCGGGCGATCGCGGCGTGATCGGTCACGACCGTGGTCGGGTTGGCGATCGTCTCGGCGTAGACGACCCTCGTGGGCCCGGCCGAGATCACGGTTGCCGCAACGGCTGGATCCGTCAGGTCGGCGAAATCGACCGTGACCCCGAACGCACGGAACGTGTCCACGAGTTGGGTCCGCGTCGAACCGTAGATCGCGAGCGGTGCGACGATGCGATCTCCGGCCCGCAGCAGTGACGCGAGGGCTGCGTGGATCGCCCCCATCCCGGAGGCGAGGGCGACGCCGGCCTCGCCGCCGGCAAGCTCGGCG
>JAOUEG010000411.1 GCA_029858845.1 Chloroflexota bacterium
TCCTCGAGGTCAGCCAGGCGATCGTGGGACGACGGATCTGAGCGACACGTTGTTTGGCGATCTGGAGCCGTCCGGCACGGTCGCGGGCGCCGACCCCGCTCCCGCCCGCCCGGCCGGCTTCCTGATCCGGACCGATGGGGCCGCTCGCGGCAACCCCGGACCGGCCTCTGCGGGTGCCGCCCTGTACGACCTGACCCGCCACGACGCGCGCGATCCGAGGGCTCGACCGGATGCCTCCATCTCGGATTACCTGGGCGTCCAGACGAACAATGTGGCGGAGTACACCGGCGTGGTCCGTGCCCTGGAGCTGGCTCGCGATCTGGGCGCCGCCGAAGTCCATCTCCTGCTCGACTCCAAGCTCATCGTGGAACAGTTGGCCGGCCGCTGGCGGGTCAAGGACGCCAAGCTCATACCGCTCTGGGCCGCGGCGCGGTCCATCCTCGGCGGCTTCGGGCGGTGGACCGCCGCGCATGTTCCGCGAGCCCAGAACAGCGTGGCCGACGCGCTGGCCAACGAAGCGATCGACCGGGTGAACGCAGGCGGACCGGCCTCCGTCGTCCGACGGCCCGACGGCAGCTGAGGGACAGCCCCCTGCTCGGGTAGAATCCGGAGGTCAGCGAGGCGGTCGGATGGTCGCGCGTCGCCGGCGGGGCGACCCGATCGGCGACGTGAGGAAAGTCCGAGCTCCGCAGCGCAGGGTGGCGGGTAACGCCCGTCCGTCGCAAGACGAGGACCAGTGCCACAGTGACGATGCCGACGTCCGGCCTCCGGGCGGGTCGTCGGAGTGAAACGCGGCAAACTCCACCCGGAGCAAGGCCAAATAGGAGGGCGCAACCCGTATCGGGTGACCGGTACGGGGGAGAGGTGCGCTGCCCAGCCCTCGGGTCGGCCGCATGAGCCGTCGGGCGACCGACGGCCACAGATGGATGGCCATCCCCGCCGCACATCTCGGTGTGTGACGGGACAGAACTCGGCTTACAGACCGCCTCGCTGACGCTTCGCGGGACCCTGTCGTCTGCACGCTCGGCGCGTTCGCGGGAAGGCGCCGCCTGGATCAGTCCTCGTCGGCCCGGAAGATGTGAGGGGCCGTGCAGGTATTGCAGATCGGTGCCGCCGAGCCGAGGTCGCCGAGTGGGATCGGGACCTTGCGGTCGGGGAACAGGCACTCCACGTCGTAGATGCGGTCCGATCCGGCCTGCACGTCGATCAGCCTGCGGAAGGTGCAACGCTTGATGCGGTGCGGCGCCAGGTGATAGGCGTCGGGCTCGGGGGGGATGACGGGAAGTGGCAGGGCCATCGTGGTCAGTCAGGTCCTTTGGGTGCGGATCCGCGGTCAGCTGACTCTGGCGGCGGAGCCTAGCACCGCGGTCACGGTCGCGGCAACGCGCGAAAGGTACTAGACTCCGCGCCGTTCCACCCACGAGCAGAGGAGTCCGTGTGGCCGACGAACCGGGGAAGACGCCTGCACCGCGCCCTCGCCGCCGTCGCACGGATTTCGATCCGAATTACGAGCCGCCCAAGGTGGCTCGCGAGCGGCGACGAGCGAAGTCGACGCAGAGCACCAAGCGGGACCCGTCCGCGGAGACCGCTCCGCCGGCTGCCGCGCTGCCCGAAGCCGCGCCGCCGGAAGTCGCCGCCGCCGAGCGCGTCGGGGCCGAAGGCGCTCCGGGGCCGACGTCCGGTGAGTCGGCCGGATCGTCCATGGAGTCGGTGGAAGTGTCGCCCGAAGCGAGCGAGCAGCTCGACGGGGCCGTCGAGGATCCACATTCCAGCGCCGTCTCGGAACCCCAAGACTCCGCGGAGGCCGTCGCAATGGTCGGCGCGGCGATCGTCGCCTCGGAGCCCACCGTGGCGGCCGAACCCCTTCCGCCGCCCCCGCCGATCCGTACCGCCGGTCGTTTGCCGGTCATCGACGATCGCTCGCCGAACCCCTGGGTCTGTCCCTTCCTGCGATCCGTGGACGATGGCGTCATGCGGCTGCCGGTCGAATCGCCGGATATCGCGAATCGTTGCGCGGCCCTTCGCGAGCCGGTCCCGCAGTCCCTCCGCCAGCAGGAGCTCGTCTGCCTGTCCAGCGGTCACGTGGGCTGTCCTCGCTACCTGCGTGGAGCCGCAGCGACCGCGCCGGTCGTCGAGCCGGTCAGCGGAAGCGGCACCCGCAGCCTCACTCCGGCCGTCGCCGTCTCCCTGATCGTGCTGGTCGCGGCGTTCTCGTTGTCGATCGGATTCGTCACGTCGCGCGGCGGGCTCGAGCTCGCCGGGGTCGCGACCGCCTCGCCCGCACCATCAGGGACCTCAGGGGCAGCGGTCGCGACCCCAGTCGCCTCCGCGGCGCCGACCGGCACGCCCGCCTTCACGCCCACGCCGACCCCGACGCCCACGCCGACCCCCACGCCC
>JAOUEG010000413.1 GCA_029858845.1 Chloroflexota bacterium
TGTCTGGTCAGGATGACGCGCGTCTCCGCCGTCATCGCGTCTGGTTGCCGGCTGGCCCGCCGGCGGGGGTCAGGCGACCGCGGCCGCCAGGACGGCCGGCACGTCGACCCGGATGCCCGGGCCCATCGTGCTGGCGATCGAGAGGCTGCGGAGGTACTGGCCCTTGGCGCCGGAAGGCTTGGATCGGTTGACCGCATCGACGAGCGCAGCCAGGTTGTCGACCAGGGCCGAAGGCTCGAAGCTGCTCTTGCCGACCGGGACATGGATGATCGCGGCCTTGTCCACCTTGAACTCCACGCGCCCGCCCTTGACTTCCCGGACGGCGCGATCAAGGTCGAACGTGATCGTGCCGGCCTTGGGGTTCGGCATCAGCCCGCGGCGCCCCAGGATCTTGCCGAGCTTGCCGACCATACCCATGGAATCCGGCGTCGCCAGAGCGACGTCGAAGTCGAGCCAGCCAGCCTCGATCTTCTTGACGAGATCCTCGCCGCCGACCTCGTCGGCGCCGGCCCGGAGGGCCTCCTGGGCCTTGTCTGCCTGGGCGAACACGGCGACCCGGACGATCTTGCCGGTGCCATGGGGCAGGACCACGGTGCCGCGAACCATCTGGTCCGCATGGCGCGGGTCCACACCGAGGCGCAGGTGCGCCTCGATGGACGCGTCGAAACTGACGTAGGTCGTCTGCTTGACGAGCTCGGCGGCTTCGAGCGGCTCGTAGAGCCGTTCGCGATCCACGAGCTTGGCGGCTTCTTCGTACTTCTTGCCTCGATGGGCCATGGTTCGCTGTCCTCCTGGCGGCCGGTGGTCCCGGCCTCCCCCTTGTCGCGGGGTTGGCGTCCGACTGATCCAGGCTGGTGCGGTCGGCACGCGACCAGCCGGGCCGTCGACGGCTAGCTGCCGACGACCTCGATACCCATCGAGCGGGCGGTCCCCTCGATCTGAGCCACCGCGGCCTCGACGTCGTTGGCGTTGAGGTCGGCCATCTTGATCGCCGCGATCTCGCGGAGCTGATCCCGAGTAACGCTTCCGACGGTCTCTCGCTTCGCGGTTGAGGCGCCCTTCTCGACGCCCGCCGCCTTGCGGAGCAGGTCGGCGGCCGGCGGGGTCTTGAGGATGAACGTGAATGAACGATCCTCGAAGATGGTGATCTGCGCCGGAATGACCTGCCCCGACTTGTCGGCGGTCTTCTCGTTGTAGGACTTCGTGAATTCGACGATGTTGATGCCGTGCGGACCGAGCGCGGTGCCGACGGGAGGGGCAGGCGTTGCCTTGCCGGCCGGCAGCTGCAGGGTCAGGACGATCCGGATCTTCTTGGCCACGGGGGTCTTCTGCGTTCCTTTCTACAGCTTCTCGACCTGCAGGAAGTCGAGCTCGACCGGGGTCTCGCGGCCGAAGATGCTCACCAGGACCTTGACCTTGTTGCGCTCGGGATTGACCTCCTCGACCGTACCGATGAACTCGGCGAACGGCCCGTCGGTGACTCGGACGCTCTGGCCCTTGGTGAATGCGACGCGGTACTTGGGCGTCTCGACGCCCATGTGCCGCAGGATCTGCTTGACTTCGGTCTCATCGAGCGGGATCGGCTCGCTTCGAACTCCGGGGATATTCGCCCCACCCACGAAGGACGTCACGCCCGGAGTGTTCCGGACCACGAACCAGCTGTCCGGGTCTAGGATCATCTCCACCAGGACGTAGCCCGGATAGACCTTCTTCTGGACCGTATGGCGCTGTCCCTGCCGGATCTCGATCTCATCCTCCATCGGGACGAGCACCTGGAAGATCTTGTCCTCCATGCCCATCGACTCGATGCGGTGCTCGAGGTTGGCCTTCACCTTGTTCTCATAGCCCGAGTACGTATGGATGACGTACCAGCGCTTGTCAGGCGCCTTCGTTTCGGCGCCGGTTAGATCGGTCATCATCGTTTCCTAGCTCGTCCGCGCGATCAGGCCGAGCAGGCCCTGGAAGATCTGATCGAGGACGGTGATGTACAGCCCGACCACGAAACTGATCGCGAAGACCAGTACGGTCAGGTTGCGAACCTGCTCGCGAGTCGGCCAGCTGACCTTCTTCAGCTCGGACCAGACTTCATCGAAATAGCGGCGGAGGCGCTTCACGTCGTCGTTCTTCTCTCAGGGTTCTCGTGGTGGAGTGGCAGGGGCGATAGGACTCGAACCTACAACCGCTGGTTTTGGAGACCAGTGCTCTGCCAATTGAGCTACACCCCTGCGGGGCGGCCGCCGCTTACTTCGCCTCTCGGTGAAGTGTATGCCGACGACAGCGTGGACAGTATTTCTGCAGTTCCATGCGGTTCGGATCGTTCTTCTTGTTCTTGCGCGTCGTATACGTTCGCTCCTTGCACTCGGTGCAGGCGAGCTGGAATGTGGGACG
>JAOUEG010000412.1 GCA_029858845.1 Chloroflexota bacterium
AGCGGCCGTCGAAGTCGAGGCGCTCTCCGGCCAGCAGCCGGCTGATGATCTCGACCGATTCGCCGAGCCGGTCAAGCCGCTCGCCGAAGCCGCTCCCGAAGTCGATCCCGAAGGCGTCGTGCTCGCGTTCGAACCAGGCGCCGCCGATACCGAGGACCGCACGACCGGCCGAGATGTGGTCGAGCGTCACCGCCTGCTTGGCGGTGACCCCTGGGTTCCGGAAGGTGTTGGCCACGACGAGGTGGCCGATGGTCGCCCTGTGCGTGATGGCTGCCATCGCCGAGGCGACCCCCCAACCCTCAAGCTTGCCGGCCGCCCAATCGCCCTCGTCGTTGAGCAGGTGATCGTCCACCCAGAGGGAATCGAAGCCCGCCGTCTCGGCCTCGAGCACGGCCTCGCGAAGACTCGGCCAGTCCGTCCGCTCGACCCAGAATGCTGCCCCGAAGCGCATGGCATCTCCTTCCGTGAGCGACCCACCGTAGCGTCTCGCGGCGCCCTGACGGCGTTCGGTCGCGAAGGGCGCTACTCGCTCAGGCGGCTGAGGCGGCGCGGCGGCGCGGCTGACGGTCAGTCGTCGTTCAGGGCGATCCTGATCCGCTTGTTGATCCGACCCTTCGACTCGTAGCCCGTCACGCGGATCCCGCCCACCTCCCGGGTGTTGGCAACGTGGGTGCCCCCATCAGCCTGCAGGTCGAGCCCGACGATCTCGATCGTCCGGATCTGTTCGATACCCGGCGGCAGGAGGTTGACCTTCGTCCGGATGAGATCGGGGATCGCGAATGCCTCGTCGCGCGCAAGGACGTTGACCCGGACGTCGCGCTCCCGGGCGAGCTCGTCATTGACCGCCGCCTCGATCGCACCCACCAGGTCGCCGGACATCGTCTCGAACTCGAAGTCCATCCGCCCGGCACCGGGCTCCATGTTGCCGCCGGTCACGAGCGCGCCGTAGTCACGCCAGACGACACCGCACAACGCGTGCAGGGCCGTGTGCGTCCGCATCAGGGCGAAGCGACGCGCCCAATCGAGATCCACCTGGAGAGCGTCGCCGATCGTCGGCGGGCCACCGTCGTCCGGCTCCAGCTCGTGGACGATCTCACCGCCAGCCTTTCGGGCAGCCCTGACGGTCCACGTTCGGCCGTCAGCAGCTCGTAGCAGGACGCCGCGATCCGCGGGCTGACCACCGCCGCCCGGGTAGAAGACGGTCCGGTCCAGGACCACCAGGGTGGCGTCGCCGGTCTCCACGTGACGCACCGTCGCGAGGGTGCTCTGCGCATATGAATCCGTGTAGCAGAGCTGCTCACCGCCCGGCGTCATGGCGTGGGAGCCGTCGGCATGGCCTGCGATCCCTTAGCGACCACCGTCGGTCACTGGACCGTCAGGGTGCCGGTCATGTTCGGGTGCACGGTGCAGTAGAACGTGTACGAGCCGGCCGCCAGCACGGGGACGTCGTACGTCCTCGTCTCGACGCCGTTGAAGAGGTCGCCTGTGAACACGTCGGCGCCGGAGCCATCCTTGATCGCGACGTTGTGCGGGATCCCGGGATCGTTGTTGGCGAACGTGATCTGGAACGGCGTGTCGGCGGGGGCACTCATCTCCGACTTGTCGTAGGCGATGTTCAGCGCGGAGATCTCCAGGACCGCTCCGCCGGGCGCCTGCGTAGCCTCGTCGCTCGCGGCGGGCTCGCTCGCAGCCGCCGTGGGCTCACCGGAGGCGCTCGGCTCGACGCTCGGCAGCGGCGTGGCCGACGGAGCGGGCGCGTAGGTCCAGCCCGGAGTCGAAGTCGTGCATGCCACCAGCGCGATGGCGATGAGCGGCAGGGCGAGCGGGCGGGCAAGTCGCATGTGAGGACCCTCTGACATGACGTGGGATGGGCGCGCAGATGACCGCGCTGGGGATGTCGGGGACGAATCTACCGCGTTCCGCGGCGCCGAGCGCGCCCCGGGCGGGTGGCTGCGCGCCCGGCTGCGGCCGTGTCCCGATCCCAGGTCCTCGCCGCAGCCGACCGCCTTCGTATTCCGGCGTCCGGTACCTGGGGACTAGTACTCCCCCGTACCATCGTCCGGATTGCCCCGGGACCTTCGCGGGACTAGTCTGCGCCTCCCGACATGGATGCGGTGGCCGGAAGGCCTCCATCCCGAACCACACCGGAGCGCGCATATCCCATGAAGAATGACCTCCTCACCCGCATGTGGCGTTTCGCCACCGTGATCGCCCCTCTCGTCGCCATCGCGCTGACGCTCGTGGCCGGTCGTCGCTGGTAGACCAACCCGACTGTACCTGCGCCGATCGCCGTCCGGAGCCCATCCGGGCGGCGGCCGTCCTCATTCGAGACCCGGAGACCTCCCTCCGGGTCTCGATCTTTGTGCACGGCGACCGCGTCCGCCTGCG
>JAOUEG010000050.1 GCA_029858845.1 Chloroflexota bacterium
CCGCGCGCCGAACGCAGGACGACCGAGTAGTCGAGGGCGAGCGCCAGGGCGGCGAGGTCGGAGGCGGGGTCACAATGGCTCAGCGCCCCGCCGATCGTGCCGCGGTTCCGGACCTGGACGTCACCGATCCCGGCGATGCACTCTCGAGCGATCGTCAGTTCCGTGGCGGCCAAGACCTCGGCGTAGGTCGTGAGCGCACCGATCTCGAACCCGCCGTCGGCGGTCGGGCCGGCTCCCCGGAGCTCCGACAGTCGGCCGATGTCGATCAGCGTGGCCGGATCGGCCAGTCGGAGCTTCATGAGCGGCAGCAGGCTGTGCCCGCCGGCGATGACCTTGGCCGATCCGTCGGCGGCCGCGAGCGCGGCGACGGCCTCTTCCAGGGACGATGGACGCTGGTAGGAGAACGCTGCCGGGATCACGCCTGGCCTCCCTTCGCCGACTGGATCGTGGACCAGATCTTCTGGGACGTGTACGGCATGTCGAGATGGCGGACGCCCAGGCCGCTCAGGGCGTCGATCACGGCGTTGGAGACCGCTGCCGTGGACGCGATCGCCCCAGCTTCCCCGACGCCCTTCACCCCGAGTGGGTTGACCGGCGATGGCGTCACCGTCTCGTCTAGCTCGAGCGTCGGAAGGCGCGATGCCTTCGGCAGTGCGTAGTCGAGCATCGAGCCCGACAGGAGCTGCCCATCGTCGCTGTAAACGGCGCCCTCCCAAAGCGCCTGGCCGACACCCTGGACGATCCCGCCGTGGAGCTGGCCATCGACGATCATCGGGTTGATCTTGTTGCCGACGTCATCCACGGCGACATACCGGACGAGGTCGACCACGCCGGTCTCCTCGTCGATCTCGACGACCGCGATGTGCGTTCCGAACGGCCACGTGCAGTTCGGCGTGTCGTAGTAGGCCGTCTCGTCCAGGTAGGGCTCCATGCCTTCCGGGGCGTCGAACGCGAGATCCAGGGCAAAGGCGATCTCCTGGAAGGTCTTCTTCTTGTCCGGGCTGCCCTTGACCCGGTACTCGGCCCCGACGATCTCGATGTCCTCGACGTTCGCCTCGAGCATGTGGGCCGCGTAGCGGGCGGCCTTCGCCTTGATCTTCTCGGCCGCCTTGATGGCGGCGGTCATGCCCACCGACGACGTCCGGCTGCCGTACGAGCCATAGCCGAACGGTGTCCCCTGGGTGTCGGAGTGCTGGACGATGACGTCATCCATCGGGATGCCCAACTGGTCGGCGATCACCTGCGCGTAGGTCGTCTCGTGGCCCTGGCCCTGAGGCTGGGTGCCCATCGTGATGACGACCTTGCCGGTCAGGTGGACCTTGATGTTGGATGACTCCCACATGGCCGCGCCCCAGCCTTCGCCGACCGCGCCGATCCACTTGGACGGCGCGACGCCACAGACCTCGATATAGGTGCTGAGCCCGAGCCCGAGGAGCTTGCCACGGCCCCTGGCCTCCGCCTTCTTCGCTGCGAGGTCCTTGTAGCCGACGGTCGCCAGGGCCTTGTCCATGGCCGGCTCGTAGTTCCCGGAATCGATGTAGATCTTGGCGCCGCCGCTGGCCGTACCCAGACCCGACGGGTTCTCGTACGGGAACTGGTCGGGCGGGATGAAGTTCCGGCGTCGAAGCTCGGCCCGGTCCATCCCGATCTCCGCCGCGAACAGGTCCATCGCCCGCTCGATGACGTACGTCGCCTCCGGGCGACCTGCACCGCGGTAGGCATCGACGAACGTCGTGTTCGTATAGACGCCGGTCACCTCTGCGTACACGTTCGGGATCTTGTAGCAGCCGCTGAGCACCCGGGCGTAGAGGGTGGTGGGAATGCCCGGCCCGATGGTGGACAGGCGTCCGCCGAGATTGGCCAGGGTCTTGACTCGCAGGCCGGTGACCTCGCCGTCTCTCGTCCCCGCGATCTCCAGGTAGGTGATGTGGTCGCGGCCGTGGATCGTGCTCTGATAGTTCTCGCGGCGACCTTCGACCCACTTCACCGGCCGGCCCCCAAGCTCCTTGCTGGCGAACAGGGTCAAGGCCATGTCCGCGTAGCAGAAGATCTTCGTGCCGAAGGCGCCGCCGACATCGGGGCTGATGCAGCGCAGCTTGTGCTCGGGGATGCCCATCGTGAAGATCCCCACCAGCAGCCGCTGGATGTGCGGGGTCTGGCTGGACATCCAGATCGTGTACTCGTCGGTGCCCGGGTTGTACCAGCCGATGTCGCCGCGCGTCTCCATCGGGTTCGGGATCAGGCGCTGGTTGACGATGCGCTGGCGGACCACGACCTCGGCGCCATCGATGGCGGCATCCGTCCCAGCCTTGTCGCCGACGTTCCACTCGAAGACGACGTTGTTCGGGGCGTTCTCGTGGAGCTGCGTGGCGCCTGGCGCGATCGCCTTCTCGGCATCGACGACGGCGGGCAGCGGCTCCCAGTCGACCGCGATGGCCTCGAGCGCGTCGTAGGCCTGCGCCTCCGTCTCGGCGACGACCGCGGCCACCCCTTCGCCGGTCCACTTGACGCTGTCGGTCGCGAGGATCCGTGGGGTGTTGACGTTGTTCTGGATGCCCGCGCTGCCACCTGCAGGCCAGGCCATGGGCAACGGGTTGTACGGGATGTCCGCGCCGACGAAGACCGCGAGGACACCGGGCATCGTCCGCGCGGCGCTGACGTCCACGGAGCGGATGTTGGCGTGCGCGTACGGGCTGCGGAGGATGGCCATATGGGCCATCGACTGCAGCTTGATGTCGTCGAGATAGCGACCCTCGCCGGTGATGAAACGGGGATCCTCGGTCCGCTTGATGGGCTTGCCGAGCGGGGAGGTCGGGGCGTCGAGCACGTCGGTCATGGTCCTCTCCCCTTCCCTACGCGCCGGCCGGGGCGCCGGCCCCGTCGCGCATGGCGGCCGCGGCGGCTCTCACCGCGATGACGATGTTCTGATAGCCCGTGCAGCGGCAGATGTTGCCCTCGATCGCGTGACGGATCGCCTCGTCGCTGGGATCGGCGTCGTTGGCGAGCAGGTCTGCGGCCGCCATGATCATCCCGGGCGTGCAGAAGCCGCACTGGAGTCCGTGCTTCTCCCAGAACGCCGTCTGGAGCGGGTGAAGCGCGTCGCCGTTCGCCATCCCCTCGATCGTCTTGACGTCCGCGCCGTCCGCCTGGACGGCGAGCATCGTGCAGCTCTTGATGGCCTTGCCGTCCACATGGACCGTGCACGCGCCGCACTGGCTCGTGTCGCAGCCGACATGGGTGCCGGTCAGATCCAGGTCTTCGCGGATCGCCTGGACGAGAAGCCGTCTGGGTTCCACGTCCAGCTCGCGTACCGCCCCATTCACCGTAAGGGAGATGTGTTCACCCACCGGCCGGACCTCCTTCGACGACTGTCTGTGGCGACCGACTGGGTCTCCACCGTTGCCTGGACGCTGCGTCTGCACGGGCGCTCGGTGCCCCTCGCCGACGCCGCGCCGAGGGAGGCGGATGGGTCGGCGGAGGATCGTGAGATGGTGGCACTCTCGGGTGCCAGAATCAAGTCCGACCGGCAACGGATCGTGAATCGAGAGCGGTCGCGTCGGGATCGCTCGAGGCGTGGCGCCCGGCCCGCGAGCCGGGCCTGGCTCAGGACCCGCCCGCGACGTCCTCGAGCGCGGCGCCGAGTCCGTCCACGAGGACCTCCATCTCATCCTGGGTGATCGTGAAGGCCGGCGAGATCTGCAGCGCATGACCGCGCAGGACGCGCGTCGCCACCCCATGGCGCAGGGCCGCGGCGACGACCTTCGCCGGCAGCGCCGGGTCGCCGGCCAGCGGCTCGGGCGCGATCGCGACCGCCGCGGTCAACCCCACGGTACGGATCTCCCCGACGAGCGCGGCAGACTCGAGGCGCCGGACAGCGACGTCGAACACCGGCTCGGTCGCCGCGACACGTCCGACAAGCCCCTCCCCCTCGATGATGTCCAGGTTCGCCATCGCCCCGGCACAAGCCGCCGCGTGACCCGAGTACGTGTAGCCGTGGACGAACGTCGGGCCGGGCTCCGACCCGCCCCAGAAGGGCTCGCTGATCCTCTTGCCCACGAGGACTCCCCCAAGGGGCTGGTACCCGGACGTGACGACCTTGGCGAACGTGACCATGTCCGGTTCGATCGCGTAGCGTTGCGATCCCCACATGGCGCCGGTGCGCCCGAAACCGGTGATGACCTCATCGGCGATGAGCAGCACGTCGTGGTCACGACAGAGTCGCTGCACCTCGGTCCAGTACGAGGGTTCCGGGGGATAGACACCGCCCGCGCCCACGACCGGCTCGCCGATGAAAGCCGCGATCTCGTGGCCCCGTCGCTCGAACAGCGCTCCCAGGGTCTCCGTGTCCGACACGCCGACGTGAACGACCTCATCGATGAGCTCGCCTCCGTAGCCTGCCTTGTTGACCGGGATCCCCGCCAGCGAGGTCCCGAAGGCGTGCATGCCGTGATAGCCGTGCTCCCGCGACACGATGACGCGCTTCTCCGGCCGTCCCTGGACGTCCCAGTAGCGGCGTGCCAGCTTGCCGGCCGTGTCCACGGCGTCCGACCCGCCCGATCCCAGGAAGACGACCGCATCATCCATCGGTGCCAGGGCAGCGAGTCGCTCCGCCAGCTTGACGGTCGGCTCGGTCGTGTAGGCGCCGAACGACGAGTACGCCGCGAGCCGGGTCAGCTGATCGGCCACAGCGTCGGCGATCTCCCGCCGACCGTAGCCCACCGCGCAGTACCAGAGGGCTGCGGTCGCATCCAGATAACGACGACCGTCGATCGCTTCCAGCCAGACACCCTCGGCCGAGCGGATGATGATCTCGGCATCCTTGACCACGTGCATGTCGGCAAAGCCGTGCCAGAACTTGGACCGCATCCGACCCTCTCCTCAAGTATCCAGGCCACGGATGGTAGTGCGTCGCACGCTCGTCGGCCTCGGCGGTCTCGGCGTGCGGGTGTCGCGAGGTGCACCGATAATCGGCCCGCGGCCCGGATGCACCGGTGCCTGCGTCCGCATGCCTCAACGGACCGGCATCGACGGTCGTGGGGGTCCCTGGGGACGACTCGCGTGACACCTCGCGTCTGGCAGAATGCGCACGCACTGGCCGGGGCGCGCGACGACAGACGCGGGCCGCACCGCCGGTGGCCGACAGGCCGTGACTACGGTAGGGTCGCGACCGAAGCACGAGGGATCGAAGGTTGGCAGTCGCACAGCAGTCCGGATGGCTCGGAGTCGGCGCCCTGCCGCGCCGAGCCGCCAACGCGATAACAGCCGACGCATCCGGCTTGGGCGTCTCGCGCACGGCGGCGCTGTTCTGGGCCATCGCGCCGATCGTCCTGGCCGGCGGTGTCGGTCTGGCGGCGTTCGTGAGACCCATCTATCGCTGGCTGATCCTGGAGGACGGCCCCATCGAGTGGCTGCAGGTCGGCCTGCTTGCCGTGCTTGCCGTCCTGGGTGTCCTGATCGGCGCGCGCCTTCTCATGGACCGGCGGGTCGGGTTCGGGCTCGTGTACCTGGCCGGGGCCGTGGCGGCCGCGTTCATCCTGGGCGAGGAGATCTCGTGGGGCCAGCGCATCTTCGGTTGGGCTACTCCGGAAGAGCTCGAGGAGCTCAATCGCCAGGGTGAGACGAATATCCACAACATCGGCACCGTCCTGCTCGCATTCAACCTCGTGATGATGGTTTCCGCTCTCCTTGCCGCGGTGGTCCCGATGGTCTGGTATCGGATGGCCACCGTGAGGAGGCGATCCGCGACGGAATCCCTGTTCATCCCGCCGCTCTTCCTCGTCCCGGGCTTCGCGCTGGCGTTCGCGTACCGCTTCCTCCGGTTCGTCGTCGCGCCCGAACCGGGCTTCACGATCAGCCGGTATCAGGAAGTAACGGAGCTGATCTTCTACCTCGGGATGACGGTCTTCGTCTACCTCGTCTGGCGCCAGCTGCGGGTGGGCGCGACGAGCGACCAGGCCGGCGCGAGGGCATCCGCCCCGGCCCCACTCGGCCGCTGAGCCACGATCCCGTCCAGGGAGTCGGCGGCACCCCAGGGATCATCAGCGAGCCGGTCGCGGGCCTCGCCGGGTCGATCGCGGCTCGTGGCGACCCAGCGCGGCGCTGCGTGGGTCGATGGCCCGTGGGTCGATGGCGGCCAGGCGATCCTCGCGAGGCGCGCTGGCGAGACGGGCCCCCGCGCCGAGCCGTCGAACCTTCTCGGCGGCGACGTCCCATGGGAGATCGGCGTACGAACCTGCCGTCGCCAGTCCGACGCGCGCCTCCCCGCGACCGCCGGTCGAAGCCGCGTAGCCTGCCGCCCAGAGCATGATCTCGGGGCCATCGTCGCTGCCCTTTCGGGCCGCCACGACGCCCGCCACCACACCCCGGTCGCCCGAGAGTTCGGCGGCCAACCGCCAGTTGTCCGGCCCGTTGATGAGGTCCAGGGCAAGACTTGCATACGCTCCGGCGAGGATGGTGTCGATGCCGGCCGTGTCCGCATTGCCACCGGTGATCGCCAGGGACAGATGGATACCCTCGATGCCGCTCGTCAGGCGCTCGTGCACGCGCGAGAAGCGGTCACGGGACGCAACGTCGTCACCGATCGTCACGGCGGCCGGTTCGTGAACCTCCACCCATCGACACCCGGCGTCGACGAGATCCAACACCTGACGCCGCTCGAGATCGCCCGACGAATCGGAGGAGAACGGGCCGCGCAGGACGGCCTTGACCAGGCGGCTCGTCCGGGCCGATGTCGCTCGCCACGCCGCGACCGGATCGACGGCCGCGGCACCGTGGGCGGACTGGCCGCGCTGGACCGGCCAGCCGCCGTCCGTGAGGGGTTCCAGACCGTGGTCCGTCTGGAGGGCTAGGATCGCGTCCAGGATGGCCTCGGGGGCGGCGTCGGCCGGCAGCGATGGGCGCGGAAGCGGCCCCAGCAGGGTGGCGAACACGCGTCCGATCGTACCGTACGGCCCGGGGTCTGCGGTCGCCATGCGCCGGGCATGACCGGATCCGCCATCCGGCAGGGGCCGGCGTGCGAATGGGAGGCATGGACCTCGCCGCCCTACAGCCCCTGCCAACCCTCTTCGGGCGGAGGCCGCCTGCCGGGTATCATCTCCCGGATGGCCTCCGACCCGTTCGGAAGCCGATCGCCGCCAACCGAATTGCGCAGTCGGAGAGGGAATTGCCCGAGCCAGCCGCACCCGACCGGGAGATCCGGCGGGCGGAAGAGGCCGCGCTCATCGCCCGGATCGTCGAACGCGACGAGCGGGCGGTCGAGGAACTCTACGCACGCTACAGCGGCCCTTTGTACTCGCTCGCCTACCAGGTCACGGGCGCGGATCGCTTCGCCCAGGACGTCGTCCAGGAGGTCTTCATCGCCGTCTGGAAGGACGCGGCCCGGTTCGATCCGGCCCGTGGCGCCGTGGGTCCCTGGCTCTTCAGCCTGGCCCGCCATAAGGCGATCGACCTCGTCCGGCGCGAAGCGAACGTGCGCAAGCGGACCGCTGACGTCGACATGGAGCTCGAGGTGGCCTCGGACGACGTGGATCGTGAGGCCTGGCTCAACCTGCGTCGGGACCGCGTGCAGGCCGCCGTCGCGGAGCTGAATGAGCCGCAGCGCACGGCGCTGGAGCTGGCGTTCTTCGCCGGACTGACGCATGTCGAGGTGGCGGAGCGACTGGGCATCCCTCTCGGAACGGCAAAGACGAGGATCCGCACCGCGCTGCTCACACTTCGGGACGTTCTTGGCACCTCCCTGTCGGAGGACGAGGACGTCGCCGACGCCAGGTCGGTTCGGGCACTCTGACGATGGATCACGCGACGTACCGCGAGATCGCGGCTGGCGCTGCCCTCGACGACATCGATCCGGACGAGCGACGCGAACTCGCCCGTCACCTGCAAGAATGCCTGCCGTGCCGCCGGCTCTCGGACGAACTCGAGGGCGTCGTCGGCGAGCTGGCCCTGGCGGCAACGCCCATGCGCCCGCCGGACGAACTTCGTGGCCGGGTGCTGGGCGCGCTGGGGTCGCTGCCGACGACGATCGAGATCCGCCCTCGCATCGTGAAGGCACCGGCGGCCGAGACGGCGGTGATCGGGCGCGATCGAGCGTCGTGGCTGTCCAGGTCCCTTCCTCTGGCGGCCGCCGCCGTATTCGCCATCGCAGCCGCAGGCCTGGGGTTCCAGAATCAACAGCTGAACGCGGATGTTCGGACGGCGAACGCCGCCTTGTCCGACGCCCGGAGCCAGCTCGAGGTCGACCGGGCGGCGGTCGCCGTCGCGACCGATCCCCGGCATGTGACCGTGGCTCTGCACGCCGAGCCGGTCGCGCCGGGGGCCGCCGCCGTGGTGATGTTCCGACCGGGCACGGATGACGCCTACCTCATGGCGACCAACCTGCCAGCCACTCCGGACGGACAGGTCTACCAGCTCTGGTTCGCGGATTCCGGCGGTGTCCACCCGCTCGGGACCTTCACGTTCGACGGCGAGGGTGCGTTCATCGCCCCCTTCGGGGTGGACCTGGCGACAAGCGCCGCAGCGATGGTGACCCTCGAGCCGGAGGGTGGCGCGACCGGCGATCCTGGACCCCAGGTGGTCTTCGGCGAGTTCTAGGCTGGAAGGTCGCTCTCGGAGCGAGGCCGGAAGGCGCGTCCCCGAGCTCGGCGGCAGTCGTGCCGTCTCGCCACGGCCTCGTGCGGCGGCCGCCGACGCGGACCCTGATCAGGCGCGGAGATTCGTACCGATCCCGATCCCGACGACCACGACGACGGCGACCACCCCGAAGGCAAGCGCCAGGATCCCGGCTGGGACCTTGGCGACGTGGTTCGTGCGCGCCACGTCGGGCCGCTGCCAAAGTGAGGCCATCGTCGGGACGCGCGATGGCGGAAGCACGGCACCGAGCCACAGCCCCGCCACGAGCCCGCCGAGGTGGGCGGCGTTGTCGATGCCGGATACGGCAAAGCCGAACACGATGTTGATGACGATGAGGATCCCGACCTGGCTCACGAGCGCCCGGCTCTGACGGTCCACGGGGTGATGGACGCGGCCGGCCGCGACAAGGAGGCCGAAGAGTCCGAAGACCGCCCCGGATGCGCCCACGGACGGGATGTCCCCGCCGAAGACGAAGCTCGATACCGATCCGGCTGCGGCGCATGCCAGGTAGATGAGCAGGAACCGCACCGGCCCGTACCAGCGCTCCACGATCGGCCCCGCGAGGTAGAGGGCGTACATGTTGAACGCGAGATGCAGCAGGCTCCCGTGCAGGAGCGTGACGGTCCAGAGCCGCCAGTACTCCCCTTCGGCAACCGCCGGCTTGTCCAGCTGGAGCGCTTCGAACAGGAACGCGCCCTCACTCGAGAACAGCGCCGTCAGTGAGACGATCACGGTCGCGGCGATGAGGATGGTCGTGACAGAGACGAGCGGCCCATCCCCGCGGCCCTTGGCGAAGTAGCGGCGAGCCGCCCGCGGATCACCTGTCTCCTTGGTGAGCCAACCGAGTCGGGTCGCGATCTCGGCACGGTCCTCGGGCGGCGCGAGCCGCTCCGCCCGTCGATAGGCATCGATCGCGCCGGACAGGTCCCGGGCACGGACCCGGGCCGCGGCGACGTTGCGCCAGGCCGCGTAGAGCGAGGGTGTCTCGCCCAGCCTGGTCGCAGCCTCCCAGGAAGCCAGGGCGCCCTCGTCATCGTCCAGTCGATAGCGCGCCTCACCCTGGCCGACGAGCGCCGCGGCCGTCACGGCCGGATCGTCGAAACCGATCACCCGCGTATAGCGCAGGGCAGCGTCGCGATACTCGCCGTCCTGGAGCGCGGTATCGCCGGCGGC